>JBOFLS010000023.1:0-12366 GCA_051657985.1 Sphingorhabdus sp.
GTGTCGAGGCATTGTGCATCACGATCGCGCTATCGACGCCTGACAGAAAATGCGCAGCCGCCGCATCATCGCTGGTAATGATCGATTCGGTGTGCTGCGAACCATAGCGGGCAATATGCTCAATCGCCTCATCGACGCCTGAAACCATCTTCGCCGCGATGATGGTGTCGAGATATTCGGTGCCCCAATCCGCTTCCTCGGCCTGCACCGTGCGCACGTCGAGTTCCATCAGCATATCGTCGGCGCGGACTTCGCAGCCTGCGTCGAGAAGTGCGCCAATCAGTCGAGCGGGCTCGGGATAATCCTGATCGATCAGCAAGGTTTCCATCGCACCGCAAATACCGGTGCGGCGCAGCTTGGCATTGATTGCAATCGCCTCTGCCATATTCGGGTCTGCGTGCGCATGGACATAAGTGTGGCAGATACCGTCGAGATGCGCGAGCACAGGAACGCGCGCTTCATCCTGTACACGCGCGACCAGTGACTTGCCGCCGCGCGGAATAACCATATCGATCTGGCCTTGTGCCTTCAGCAGCGCACCCACGGCTGCTCGGTCTTGCGTCGGCACCAGTTGAACCGCATCGGCAGGCATCCCTGCCTCGACAATACCCTTGACCATTGCCGCGTGAATCGCACGATTGCTATGTACCGCCTCGCTGCCACCGCGCAGGATGACGGCATTGCCCGATCGTAAACCTAATGCGGCCGCATCGGCCGTCACATTAGGGCGACTCTCATAGATGATCGCAAGCACGCCAACCGGCACCCTTACCCGCTCCATGATAAGCCCATTGGGGCGTTGGCTGCGATCAATCACCTGACCGACCGGATCCTCAAGCCGGGCGACTTGTTCGATTGCCGCTGCCACGCCTTCGAGCCTTTCGGCATCGAGCTTCAGCCGATCAAGCATTGCCGGCGACAAGCCATTGGCAATGCCGGCCTCCATATCCTTTGCATTGGCCGCAAGGATGTTCGCTTCCGCAGTCCGTAGGGTAGCCGCCGCCGCCAGCAGCGCCTTGGCCTTTTGCGCATCGCTGGCGCACGCAACCGCCCGCGCGGCTGCACGGGCCCGGCCGGTCATATCGATCGTCATTTTGGCAATATCGTCGCTCATAGCGTTGCCTCCTATCGCGCAGTACGGGAAAGCGAAAGCCGCACGCTTGAGTAACTTCCCGCCAAGATTGTCGAAAATCAGATGATTCGTACTATCTTTTTGAAAGAAATAATATTTTAATCAATTTTACAATTATTGACATCATACATCAAACACGGTTTGCAGACGATTTCCAGTCCGTTCCATCGGTTCACCGCATGACTCGCCCGATTCGCCACAAGTTTGCCGTTCGTGATTCGTCAGGCGCGGGCCGACCTGCTATCGAGCCGCCAGTAAATAAAAAACGGGGTGGGTCGTGTCGCAAATGGCCAAATTGGCCGGTTGGAAAAACCGGTTGGCCGGATGGTTTGTTGATCGTGAATTTTTCATGCGGTCGAACGGACAAGTCCGGTTCTTGAAAATCTCTGCAACCTTGCAGCGTCGAGTCGCGGGCGTCATCGCCGCGATTATTGTCATCTGGCTGATCATCACGCTTGGCATGATGGTCAACCAGCTCAGCGTGTCGATCGAACGCATGGCGCTTAATGCGCAGGAAGAAAGAGTCGAGTCGGATAAGGAACGGATCGACAAGTATCGCAACGATATCAACGCCGTGACGAAAGACTTGCAAGCTCGTCAAGAGCTTACCGAGCGCGCTTTCGAAGAGCATTTCGGTGATATGCCCGCTGCCGGGGCGACTGCACCGGCGAGTGGCGAAGCAGCCGAAACAGCACAAAAGATTGGTCTTGCCATTCCCGGTGCTGCAAAGCTGGCGCAAATCGAAGCCCGCCAGATCGCCTTTGCCGAACGGATGACGCAGGTTGCGATAGCGCGCTCACAAAAGGCGGAAAGCGCAATCCGTCAGTTCGGCCTTAACCCCGACCAGCTCGCTAGCGAGGCAAAGCAGGGTATGGGCGGTCCGCTCATCCCCTTTTTCGGCCAGAAGCAAAAACAGGTTCGTGACCCGCGTTTCACCCGTATGCTCACCGCGCTTGAGCGCATGGAGGCGATGGAGATGGCGCTGGCCGGCGTTCCAACCACCTTGCCGGCCGCCGTCGGCATGATGTCCAGCGGCTTCGGCTATCGGTCGGACCCGTTTACGGGCGGCGGCGCGATGCATAACGGCCTCGATTTCAAAGGTCCGATGGGAACGCCTATCCTGGCAGCAGCCAATGGCCTAGTGACCTTTGCCGGATGGCAAGGTGGCTATGGCAATACCATTGAAATCACCCATGCCAATGGTTTGGTAACACGTTATGCGCACATGTCGGGTTTTACCGTTTCGCTTGGACAGAATGTGGCGCGTGGTGTACAGATAGGACGGATGGGATCAACCGGCCGTTCAACAGGGCCGCACTTGCATTTCGAGGTGCGCGTCAATGGTGGAGCGATCAATCCGATGAAATTCCTGGAGGCTAATTCCGATGTTCTCGAAATCCAAACCGTCGCCGGAAACCGGCCCGCTGTCCGCACCGCCAGCGCCGCAGGCTCGAAATAACATGCGAAGCGGATCGGGCCATACTTTTTCAGTGATCGCATCGGATGTCGAGATTACCGGCAATCTGTCCGCCAAGGTCGACCTGCATATCGACGGCAAGGTCAATGGCGATGTCACTTGCGGATCGATCGTACAGGGCGAAGGCAGTGTGATCGTCGGCAAGGTTGTGGCCGAAACCGCCCGGCTGTCTGGCAAGGTCGATGGATCGATCCAGGCGGGTGATCTGGTGATCGAGGCAAGTGCGCGCATTTCTGGCGACGTCGTCTATCAAAGCCTGACGATTGCCCCTGGCGGCCAGGTCGACGGCAAGTTCAAGCATCGCGGCAACAGCATGCCCAATATCGGCAAGGCAACTGTCGGCATCAGCCCAAAGAGCGAACCGCTGATTTTGGGTGAGGAGGCCAAGGTCGCCTGAGGCCGAGTGCGATGTCTAAACTAGGATGTCTAAACTAGGATTTCCTTAGCGGCACCTTGCCCTAGAAAGTTTGCAGGGCTGGCACTGGCTCCATAAGCACCGGCACAGAATATAGCGACCAGATCGCCAATTTCGGCATGCGGCAGCAAGGCATTGTCCGATAAGCGGTCGAGCGGGGTGCATAGGCAGCCGACCACAGATTGCACCTTGTCGGCAGGGGCATCGAATCGCGAGGCGATCGCTACAGGATAGTTTCGTCTGATCACCGTACCGAAATTACCCGATGCAGCAAGCTGATGATGCAATCCGCCATCGGTGATGAGGAAGGTTTCCCCATGACTGACCTTTTTGTCGATCACGCGGCAGAGATAGACCCCTGCTTCACCCACGAGATAACGGCCAAGCTCCATACAGAAATGCGCATTCTCAAGAATGGGAGGGAGTGTCGCCAAGGCTTCACCCAACGCATCCCCGACGATTTTCAGATCGATTGCAATATCGCCTGGAAAATAGGGAATGCCAAAGCCACCGCCGAGATTGACATGCGGCGGTGCACACCCCGCCGCTTCGGCAAGCTCTGCCGCTAGGGCCAGCGTTTGAACCTGCATCGAAAGAATCGCCTGCGGATCGAGCGCCTGCGATCCGGCATAGATATGAAAACCGCGCCATTCCGCCCCGGCTTCGATGATGCGCTTAACCAGCGCGGGCACGCGTTCGGCATCGACGCCAAAGGGCTTTGCCCCGCCCCCCATCTTCATTCCCGACCCTTTTAGATCGAAGGTCGGGTTTACCCGTACCGCAACTTTGGGTCTGATGCCCAAACGTTCGCCGATCGCAAAGGCGCGCCTCGCCTCGCCTTCGGATTCACAGTTGAGCGTCACGCCATTCGATAGAGCAAATTCGAGTTCACGGTCGCGTTTGCCTGGCCCTGCAAAGCTGATTCGTTCTGGAGCCACACCCGCAGCCAGGGCCAGTTCGAGTTCCCCCCCCGAAGCGACATCGAGTCCGTCGACACGGGTATTCATCCATTCAAGCAAAGGCGAAAAAGGATTGGCCTTCATCGCATAATGAATGGCAAGCGTAGAAGGCATGGCCGCACGCAATTCGGATATGCGTCTCTCGAGTGCCGCGGTCGAATAGACGAAAAGTGGCGTATCGCCCGCCTCGGCAACCAGCGCCGAGGCAGTTCGGCCCCCAATGGAAAGTTCGCCATCCAGCGTATCGAAATAAGGCGGAATGGGACCTGTGGGCTTCGCTTTCAGATCGGTCATGTCGGCAACTTATCCTTCAACCTGTCCCTGTCCAGCTTGCCATTGGCATTTTTTGGAAATGCATCGAGCCACACATAGTCGGTCGGCTGCATGAAATTGGGAAGAGCAGCCTTCATATGCGCCGCCAGCGCTGTCTCATCCACGGCACCCTTAGCTCGTACGAACAAAATGATTGCTTCGCCAAGCCGTTCATCCTTTCGCCCCAGGGCACAAGCTTCGGCTACAAGTCCGCTTTCAATTGCAGCCTCTTCGACCTCTGTTGGGGAAACACGATTGCCGCTGGTCTTGATCATCGCATCATCGCGACCGACGAAATAAAGCAGGCCTTCCTCATCGCGCCATACCGTATCGCCTGACCATACAGCCATGCCGCCATAGCGCGAGAAAGCTGGCGCGGGCTTGTACCTTTGGGCGGTACGTTCTGCATCCTGCCAATAGCCTTGCGCCACCAGAGGTCCGGCATGGACGAGCTCGCCATGTTCATAGGGCGCCGCCTTGCGGCCGTCTTTTGCAACAACCAAAATTTCGGCATGGGGAATCGCCTTGCCCATACTGGTCGGGTTAGCGTCGATGAGGCTGGGGTCGAGATAGGTCGAGCGAAACGCCTCGGTCAGGCCATACATGGCATAGATATCGGTCTTCGTTCCGAAAATGCCGCGCAATGCCTTTACAAGCGAAGGTGTGAGCGCGCCGCCGCTGTTGGTCAGACGGCGCATGGCGACGGTCGCGTCTTCAGGCCAGGCGTGCTCGGTCAATTGCACCCATAAGGGGGGCACAGCGGCCAGCGTGGTTACGCCATATCGGCCGCACGCCTTGATAACATCGCGCGGCGTAAGATAATCGAGCGGCACGACACAGCCGCCCGCAGTCCAAGTGGAGAACAACTGGTTTTGGCCATAGTCAAAGCTTAGGGGCAAGACGGCAAGCGTCACATCATCCGCTGCGAGTTTAAGGTAGGTCGCTACGCTGACCGCCCCGATCGTCAGATTGGCATGGCTCAGCATCACGCCCTTGGGACGTCCCGTCGAACCAGAAGTATAGAGGATCGTGGCAAGAGCGCGCAGGTCGGTATCTGCCGGCAGGGGCTGGATGACTTTGCCGTTCGTTTCGATGCGTTCAAGCAAGCTGCCTTCGTCGAACATCACTAGTCCGACAGGCAGGTCACCCATGGCAAGCGATGAAGCCCTGGATTTGGCAGTCAGCAGTGCCCTTGCCCCACTATCCGCCAATATATGCTGTACTTGCGCCGGCTTCAGCAGCGGGTTGATCGGCACATGCACCAGCCCCGCACGGACCGCAGCCAGCGGCATAATACAGGCAAGCTCGGTCTTGGAAAGCCAGGTCGCAATGCGATCGCCTGATGCAAAGCCCTGCTCCAACAATAGCGCAGCCAGCCGACCGACACGATGATTTAACAACTGGTATGTATAGACACGCTCACGAATGCATAGCGCGGAAGCCTCCGGTTTTCCGTGCAGTGTCAGGTGATCAAGCGGAAAGGCTGGAAAATCTTCGGTCATTGCGTCATTAGTCTGGGTCTATGGGGTTTGTCGGGGGCGATAAGTGCCGGTTAAATGTGAATATCACGATAATTTTCCGTCGGCACAAGCGGCAACCGCGGGTATGCTTGATCGCGAGAACCAAATCTGTCTTTTCGACCGGCTCGATTGGATTGAAAGTCTGCACCGGATAGCGTTGCGTGCGCGCAAGCCCATACTCATACAGGCGAAAAACGGCGAAGCCCAGTGCTGGCTAGCCTTGATCGATGTCGGTGGCCGCCATCTGATGGCGCTAAGCAATTGGTATAACTTCAGCTGGCGACCCCTATTTGCGAATGCAACAGGCGAGGTGGAAAAGCTAAGCCTGCTTCGCGCGGTTGCCGTATTTACTGGGAGCCATGCGCGCCGCTTGACTTTATCGCCGCTACCCGACGAAGACCTTAGCGCAACCATGCTCGAAGCCGCATTCGAGGCCGAAGGCTGGAAAGTATTTCGCAGGGTTTGCGACAAGAATCACATCCTTCGCATCGGCGGTCGCAGTTTCGACCGCTATTGGGAAAGCCGCCCAAGCCGCCTCAAGAATACCGTAAAGAGAAAAAGCAAAACCGGCGTAGTCACCATCCGCATCGAGACCGAATATACACCCGAAAGCTGGCGAGATTATGAGCGAGTTTACGCACGCAGCTGGAAGCCCGAAGAAGGCAACCCCGAATTCCTGCGCCAGCTGGCTGAGCGTGAAAATATGGCAGGTGCGGTGCGGCTCGGTCTTGCCTATATCAATGGCCAGCCAGTCGCCGCGCAATTCTGGACGGTTGAAAATGGCAGCGCGCTCATTCACAAACTGGCGCATGACGAACGGCATGTGCAGGCATCACCGGGAACGTTGCTCTCTGCGGCGCTATTCCAGCATGTAATAGACATCGACCGGGTTGCGCTGATCGATTTCGGCACCGGCAACGATGCCTATAAGGCAGAATGGATGGAAGAGGTGCGCGATCGCTTCCTTCTCGAAATCTTTTGGCCCAATCACCCTGCCAACTGGCTGCACATTGCCATCCGTAAATGGCGCGCCTATCGAGCCGACACTTAAGCAAAGAGGAAGAGCATGCCTTTCGTTCCCGAAGAAACCGAAACCACCATCCGCGAACTTCTTGTCGATGTGCTTGGTGTCGCTCCTGCGACGGTCGCCGCGATGACTGACGACACGCCCCTCTTCGGTGCGCTACCCGAACTCGACTCGATGGCGGTCGCCGGTTTGCTTACCGAAATGGAGGACAGGCTTGACATCATGATCGACGATGACGAGATCGATGGCGAATTGTTCGAAACTTTTGGCAGTTTGGTCGCCTTTGCCAAGGCCAAGATCGCAGGGTGATCCTGCGTCCGGAATATCGCAGCTATGATTGCGCCGGTCTTGCCGAGCATGTACTGTGCTTCGGCACTGGTTTGGCACGGCAAATCCTGATCGTTCCACCGCTATTCGATGAGATGAACCGGGTGCGACGGATGCTGGCACGAGCGATGCGTTTGCTTACGGAACGCGATGTCGGCAGCATGCTGATCGATCTGCCCGGTTGCAATGAAAGCGCGGCAGATCTGTCGCAACAGAGCCTAACGAGCTGGACACAAGCGACAGGCATGGCGGCAAGCCAGCTTGGGGCCACGCATATCGCCTCTCTACGCGGCGGCGCTCTTGTCGATCATGAAAATATGATCCTACCGCATTGGCGGCTGGCTCCGGCAAAAGGTGCAAGCCTGCGCAAGACGATGATCCGGACGAGGATTGCAGGCGACCGTGAGGCGGGACGTACCTCGACCGAGGCGACCCTGCTGGCTGAGGCACAATCGGGTCAAGTCGAGCTTGCCGGCAACATTTTGGGCGCAGACATGGTCGCGGACTTGGAAAGTGCGGTTCCGCGCCCGGTCCCGCAATTGACGGTGCGCAATTTGGGCACGGATATCGAGGGTGCACCACTTTGGCTGCGTACCGAACCGCAGGATGATCCGGCGATGTCGGCGGCAATCGCTGCCGATCTTGCTGCTTGGAGCGCAGAATGAGGCGGCTGAACGGTTTCGAATGCGAAGGTCTGTGGTGCGCGGCCACCCTCGATACCGGGCTTGATACCGGTGAAAATTCAACCGGCCTTCTGATCGTCAGCGGCGGCAATGAAATCCGCAGCGGTGCCCATTCCGGACAAGCCGATCTTGCGGCTTTTATTTCAGCCCAAGGCTTTCCCATATTCCGTTACGATCGTCGCGGAGTCGGCGAGAGCGAAGGCGAGAATACCGGTTTCGAAGGCAGCGCCGCCGATCTTGCTGCCGCCGTTGCCGCCTTTCGCAAGGCGGTTCCAATAATGAAAAGGCTTGTCGCATTCGGAAATTGCGATGCGGCAAGCGCATTGATCCTGTTCCACAGCGATCTCGGCATCGATCATTTGCTGCTTGCCAATCCCTGGACGATCGAGACGGTCGGCGATCCCAACCTACCGGCGGAGCCGAGCGCCGCCGCCATCCGCGCGCGTTATTGGAACAAGCTGAAAAGTCCTAAGAACCTGATAGATCTATTGAGCGGCAAGGTTGATATAGGTCAGCTTGCCAACGGGCTCCGCCGCGCTGCACGTACCGACGTGCCGACCGGACTTACGCTGCGTCTCGCTGCTGCGCTCGGCCGCAGTTCGACACCTGCAACTATCCTGCTCGCTAATCGGGATAATACGGCACTCGCCTTCAGTTCGACTTGGAGCAGCCCGATATTTAACGATGCTCGCAAACGCGACGGAATCTCTATCCAAGGGGTCGACAGCGCATCCCATGGTTTTGCGGACGCCACAGCCAAAAACTGGCTGCGGATGCAGATCATGAGTGTCTTGACGACCATCGGTTGAATTCCCGCCAATTTTGACAGTCGCGGTTTCGGGGCTGAGGGTTAAGCTCATCGCAGTGTGAAATGCGCGTAAGGAAGATAACATGACAACCAACCGCCGGTTCATTCTGAAACATAGGCCGGACGGCATACCCGCTGCCGATGATTTCGAGCTTCGCGTCGAGCCGTTTCCAGAACTTGCCGATGGTCAATTTCTCATCCGCAACCATTACGCATCGCTTGATCCGGCAATCCGGGGCTGGATGGACGATGCGCCAAGCTATATGCCGCCGATCCCACTCGATACCCCGGTGCGCGCCTCGACCGTGGGGGAGATTGTCGAAAGCAAGGCGGCGGGGTTCCCGGTCGGAGCGTGGGTCTCCGGGCTCAATGCCATTGAAGAGTATTCGGTCGGTATGGCGGGCGGTTTCTCGCAAGTGGTCGATATTTCGATAGTCCCTTCGCCGACCAATTTTCTCTCGGTGCTGGGCGCAGTCGGGATGACCGCCTATTTCGGTTATCTGGAGGCGTGCAAGCCCCAGCCTGGCGATGCCGTGCTGGTCAGCGGCGCGGCGGGCGCGGTCGGCTCGCTTGTGGGGCAGATCGCAAGGATCAAGGGCGCCTCGAAGGTGATCGGCATTGCTGGTGGCCCCGAAAAATGTGCCCGGCTGATCGAACGCTACGGCTATGACGCGGCGATCGACTATCGCGGCAAATCTGTCGACCAGCTGACGGCTGCCATAACCGCTGAAGCGCCCAATGGCGTCAATATCATATTCGAGAATGTCGGGGGCGATATCCTTGATGCCGGCCTCAACAACCTCGCCATGAACGCGCGCATCGGCGTTTGCGGTCTGATCAGCGAATATAACAATAAACGCGAAAAGACCGGCGCGCGCAATATCTGGCAGCTGATCGTCAAGCGCGCGACGATGCAGGGGCTGCTGGTGGCCGACTATGTCCCACGCTTTGGCGAAGGCATCGCCGAAATGGCTAGCTGGCTGCGCGAAGGAAGATTGGTGTTCGACGAGCATATTGACGAGGGCATTGAAAACGCGCTTCCCGCCTTCTTGCGCCTGTTCAGCGGCAGCAATGACGGCAAGATGATCCTGAAACTGGCCTGAGGGGGCACATCATGCAAAAAGGACGCGACCTGACGAAGCGCAGGGCAATCGTGACCGGAGCGGCTTCGGGGATCGGCGCGGCTGCAGTCGCACGGCTGATCGATGAAGGCTGTGCGGTGCTGGCGGTCGATCTTCAGGGCGACGGCTTGGCGGGAACGCATAATCTGGCGACCGATGTTACCAATGCTGAGGCGATAGCGGCGGAAGCGCAGGCGAGGCTTGGCGGCTGTGATATCTTAATCAACAACGCAGGCGTTTGTCCGGCCGGTCCTTATGAGGACATGACGCGAGAGATATGGGATAACGCTTTTGAAGTGAATGTCACTGCGGTGATGCAACTAACCAAAGCCTGCCTGCCGATGCTCAAAGACTCGGCGGCAGGCCGTGTGATCAACACCGGGTCGATCCTCTCGCGCTATGGCGATGCCGGGCTGGTTGCGTATACGATGTCTAAACATGCCGTATTGGGCCTTACCCGCGCTTTGGCGATGGAGCTGGGGCCGCATGGGATCACGGTCAATTGCGTACAGCCAGGGGCTATCGAAACCGGCATGACCAAGCCCATGTTCGACGCCAATCCCGATGCAAAGGCCTATTACGCCGGGCGTTCGGCGTTGGGCCGGATCGGCCAGCCGGAGGATATTGCCGATGTCATGGCCTTTCTCGCCTCCGACGACTCACGCTTCATCACCGGTCAGGGGATTTTGGTCGATGGCGGGGTAATGGTGCATAGTTGAGGTGGGCGCCAACGGTTGGACAATCACCGTAGTGCTGAGCTTGTCGAAGCACGCCTCAAGGTTTGCGCTACATCGGGAAGCGCCCTTCGATAAGCTCAGGGCTGCGGTTAAACTTCAACGCCGCAAACCCAACGCCAAACCCCCTAACAAAATCGCCCGTTATTGCCCCTGCCATTTCGTGGCAAGAACCTCCCCAAGGAGAGTCGCATGAACGACATGAGTACAGCACCCAGTTTCATGGATCCGGAAGTGATGCAAAATCCCTTTCCGCTCTATCAATGGGCGCTGGCCAATGCCCCGGTGCTGCCGATCCCCGGCACGGCGATGAAGATCGTGATGAGCTATGCGATGTGTTCGGAAGCCACCGGACGGGTTGAGGAATTTTCGAACGATTTTACCACAGTTCTCTCCGGCGCGATGTCCGAAGACCCGGAGGTGAAGGCAATCCTTGAAGGCGGCTGGCCTCAGATCAACACGCTGCTGACCGCCGATCCGCCAGTGCACACCCGCTTTCGCAAGCTGGTGAACCTGGCTTTTTCGATGCCGCGGGTAAACGCGTTGGAAAACGGTATCCGCGACAAGGTCGATCGGCTGATCGACGGTTTTATCGAAAAGCAGGAATGCGAATTTGTCAGCGAATTCGCGGTCAGCCTGCCGGTGCAGGTGATTTGCGAGCAACTGGGTTTTGACCTTTCCGAACAGGCCAATGTCAAGCGCTGGTCCGATGCTTTTGCCGACCGGCTGGGCCATATGATCTCCAAGGAACGCGAACTGGAATGCGCGCGCGAGGTAGTCGAATTCCAGCACGCGGTGAAGGCGAAGATCGACACGCGGCGGGAAGAGCCGACCGATGATTTGCTGTCGGATATCGTCAATGCCAGCCTTGCGGGCGAACGGCCGCTTGATGACGCCGAAATCCTCTCGATCGCACAGCAATTGATGGTGGCGGGCAATGAAACCACCACCCATTCGCTTGCCGGGGGTATCGTGCATCTGGCGCAGAATCCGGAGGCACAGGCGAAGGTGCGCGCCAATCCCGCGATCATCCCCAATATGGTCGAGGAAGTGCTGCGGCTTGATACCCCGACTGCGGGCATGTGGCGCGTGGTGAAATCGGACTGCACGTTGGGTGGCCATGAATTCAAGGCGGGCGAAATGATCATGCTGCGCTATGCCGCTGCCAATCGCGATCCGGCCAAATATCCCGATCCCGAGAGCTTCGACCCCGAACGGCAAAATGCGCGCACGCACCTGGCGTTCGGCAAAGGTATTCATATGTGCGTCGGCAATATGCTCAGCCGCAAGGAAATGACCGTTGCCTTCCAGCAATTGCTTGCGCGGCTCGATGATATCCGCATTGCCGAGGGTGCGGAGCTGAAGGTTGCCCCCAATATCCTGCTGCGCGGGCTGATCGCCGCGCCGATCACTTTCAAGAAAATCGCATGAACTTCGATCTCGACGATAACCAGCTGCTGTTCCGCGACACGGTCGAGCGGTTCTGCTCACCAGTTGATGTCGCGCGGCGGCATGCGATGCGCCGGATGGACGGCGGGCTGGACCGGGGGCGCTGGAAAGAGCTGGCTGAGCTGGGCTTGGTCGCACTCGCGCTGCCTGAAGGTGATGGCGGGCTGGACGGTTCGCTGCTCGATTGCGCGGTGGTGGCGCAGGCGATGGGGCGAGGGCTGGCGGTTGAGCCATGGACCGAATGCGCTTTCCTTGCAGCCAAACTGCTGGCCGGAAGCGAGCATGCGACAGCGATTGCCGATGGTTCGAAACTCGCCACGCTCGCCTTTGCCGAGGCGCAAGGCCGTTACACGCTCGGTGCCCGCGCGGTGACCGTCAAGGATGCGCGGATCAATGGCGAGA
>JBOFLS010000024.1:0-25710 GCA_051657985.1 Sphingorhabdus sp.
TTCGCGTCGAAACGGACGACGATAGTCTTGTTGCTGACCGGGATGGTTGCCGCCTGCGCCTCGCTGACGCGCATCGTCGTACCGCCGAAACCGGTGACTTGGCAGAAAATCCGGTAAAGCGGTACCGCGGCGAAACCCATTCCCACCATGGCAACGGCGATGGAGGCGGCCATCAGACCGGTTTTCACATTGGATTTCGGTTGCGCGATACCGGTCATCCCCAAATCCCGACTTTAACGACGGTGATTGCAAAAAACAATGCGCATAGCCCGATCAGGACAACGGCCATCACGCGTGAACGGCCAGCCTGTCTTTCGCGTACAAGACGGCTTTCATCCGCACTAAGATTACCGATTTGGCGTGGCCCCCTATCGATCGGCAAGGGCTTGCCCTTATCCTCTAGTGGCGAGGCATGAAGGATGGTTTCGTCGCTCATGCCAACAGCATCCGATCCAAAGCCAGGGCGGCAAACAGAATGAAGAGATAGAAGATTGAATAGGCAAACAGACGTTTTTCCGCTTTCATCGCCACGGCCTCATTCGCATCGCTGCGCCATACCGCAAAGGCAAAGACAAGGAAGACGATATTCAAAGACAGCACGGTCAAGCCATAAAGCCCGCCTGTAATGGACAAGGCCCAAGGTGTCGCGGCAATTATGGCAAGCAGACAACTGTAACCAAAAATCTGGTTCCGTGTCGCGCGCTGACCCGCAACGTTGGGCAGCATCGGAATGCCGGCTGCGCCATAGTCCGACTTCATGAACAACGCGAGAGCCCAGAAATGCGGCGGCGTCCAGAAGAAGATGATTGCGAACATAAGGATAGGCAATAATGTGACATCGCCCGTCACCGCTGCCCACCCGATGACCGGAGGAAAAGCCCCCGCCGCGCCGCCGATTACGATGTTCTGCGGCGTATTGGGTTTGAGCCACATGGTGTAAACGACCGCGTAAAACAGAATCGAAAAGGCCAGAATGCCAGCTGCAAGCCAGTTGACCGCAACCCCCATGATCCCGACCGAAAAGGCCGAAAGGCCGATCCCGAACTGAAAGGCGGCAGCGCGATCCATCCGACCGGCAGGCAGGGGCCGCGCAGCCGTACGCTGCATTTTGGCGTCGAGTTCGGCTTCATACCATTGGTTCAATGCACCCGATGCCCCGGCGCCTGTCGCAATACATAATATTGCTGTAAAGGCGATAACCGGATGAATAGCCCCCGGCGCCGCCAGCAATCCACACAATGCAGTGAAGACGACCAGCGACATCACCCTGGGCTTGGTCAGCGCCCAGAAATCCCGCCAATGGGCAGGTAATGCAATATCGTGCGTCACACTATTCATGGCTTTAAATACATTCGTTAAAATAGCACCGTAGCCCTGAGCTTGTTAAAGGGCGCTTCCCGTCTGGGCGCCCCTCGACAAGCTCAGGGCTACGGTTAAAACTTAAACCCGTTTGAACTAAAATCCCATCACAGCCTATTTGATAACCGGCAAGGTTTCGAACTGGTGGAAAGGCGGCGGGCTCGACAATGTCCACTCGAGCGTGGTCGCACCTTCACCCCAGTAATTGTCTTCCGCCCGGCGTCCGGCCACAAGCGACCAGATGACGTTCACGAAGAACACCAATACGCCGACCGCCATAACCGCATAGCCCCAGGAAGCGATCTGGTTCCAATAGGCGAATGCCTCCGGATAATCGGGGTAGCGGCGGGGCATACCCTGGTTACCCAGGAAGTGCATCGGGAAGAACAGCATGTTCACACCAATGAAGAACAGCCAGAAATGCAGATGGCCAAGGGCTTCGCTAAGATGACGCCCCGACATCTTAGCAAACCAGTAGTAGAAACCGGCGAAGAGCGAGAAGACGGCACCCAGCGAGAGCACATAATGGAAGTGCGCGACAACATAATAGGTATCGTGCAAATTATCATCGATGCCGCCATTGGCGAGCACGACGCCGGTTACGCCACCCACGGTGAACATGAAGATGAAACCAAGCGCCCACACCATCGGTGTCTTGAACGACAGCGAGCCGCCCCACATCGTGGCGATCCAGCTGAAGATCTTGATACCGGTCGGCACCGCAATGACCATCGTTGCCGCAGTGAAGTACATCTTCATTTCGACGCTCATGCCGATGGTGAACATATGGTGCGCCCAGACGACGAAACCGACCACGCCGATCGCGACCATCGCATAGGCCATGCC
Organism: Sphingorhabdus sp.; assembly: GCA_051657985.1. Taxonomy (GTDB): domain Bacteria; phylum Pseudomonadota; class Alphaproteobacteria; order Sphingomonadales; family Sphingomonadaceae; genus Sphingorhabdus_B. The sequence continues at coordinate 2,206 of JBOFLS010000024.1, forward strand.
AAGATAGCCGAAGACGGGCTTGCGACTGAAGGTCGCGACGATCTGGCTGATGATGCCAAAACCCGGCAGGATCATGATGTACACTTCGGGGTGACCGAAAAACCAGAAAAGATGCTGATACAGGATCGGGTCGCCACCCGCCGCCGCATCGAAGAACGCGCCGCCGAAATTGCGGTCGACAAGCAGCATGGTGATCGCCGCCGCCAGCACGGGGAGGGCAAGCAGAAGCAGAAACGCGGTAACGAGGATCGACCAGACGAACAGCGGCATCTTGTGCAAAGTCATGCCAGGTGCGCGCATATTAAAAATCGTCGTAATGAAGTTGACCGCGCCAAGGATCGAGGCGGCACCCGCAAGGTGAAGCGAGAAAATGGCCATATCGACCGCAGGACCGACCGATCCGCTAGTCGAAAGCGGTGCATAAACCGTCCATCCCGTACCGGCGCCCAAGCCGGTACCGCCGGGAACAAAACTCGACATCAAAAGCATGATGAAGGCAACCGCGGTCAGCCAGAAAGAAACGTTGTTCATTCGCGGAAAGGCCATGTCGGGCGCACCGATCATTATCGGAACGAACCAGTTGCCAAAACCGCCGATCATCGCTGGCATCACCATGAAGAACACCATGATCAGGCCATGGGCCGTGATCAGCACGTTCCACATATGATAAGCCTCGTCGAGACCGGCAGCTTTCGCACCGATCATCGAATTGTGCCAGGTCGCCCATGTCTGCAGATATTGCACGCCCGGCTCGGCCAGTTCCATTCGCATCAAGCCGGAAATAGCACCGCCAACGATCCCCGCGACAATGGCAAAGATCAGATAAAGCGTTCCGATATCCTTATGATTGGTTGACATGAACCAGCGGGCGAAAAACCCGGGATGATCCTGGTGATGCGGCAGATCGTGAGCATCGGTTGGATGGGCGGCAATCGTCGTCATTATGGTCGACCTCTTGGCTTAATTCGTTGCGGATGCCGCGTTGGGGGCACCCTTGGCAGGATCGGTTACAGCACCGGTTGTCGGGGGAACGCCGCTGGCGGCGGGTGGTGCCTTGGTCGGTGTTGCCGGTGTGGCCGAGGTAGCCGGTTCGGCAGCCGCTTCCCCCGGCATATTACCGCCCTTCGCCCGCACCCAGGCAGCAAATTGCGCAGGCGGCAAAGCCTCTACGACGATCGGCATGAAAGCATGACGCGCGCCGCACAGTTCCGAACATTGGCCGAAATAGACACCCGGCTTTTCGATCAGAAGCTGTTTTTCATTCAAGCGGCCCGGAACCGAATCCAGCTTGAACCATAAGGACGGTACCGCGAAGGAATGGATTACATCGGCTGCGGTCGTCTGGATGCGCAGCGGCACACCTGCGGGAACAACCATGCGATTGTCGACTGCAAGCAGTTTCGGCCCATCATTGTCGGTGCGCGCGCGTTCGCCTGCAGCAACCTCGTCTTTTTCCTTCAACATGTTCGAAACGACCTCGAAACCGCCATGGTCAGGATAGGTATAACCCCAATACCATTGATAGCCGGTCACCTTAACCGTCACCGCATCGGCAGGCGCAGGTTTGAACTGCTTCGCCAGCAAATCGAGCGAAGGATAGGCAATGCCCAGCAAGATCAGCACGGGCAACAGCGTCCAGATTACCTCGATCGTCGTGTTATGCGTCGTCTTTGACGGGTTTGGATTGGCGGCCCGGCGATAGCGGGCCATCACCCAGACCAATAAAAAGAGCACGAGCAGCGTTATTGCGATAATGATTGGCAACAAGACCGAGTTGTTTATCCATTTTGCATATTGGCCATTCGGGCTGAACTGTTCCTGAAAGTCGATCTCGCCCGCTTTCGGCATACCGACATTATTCGCGTAGTCGGGGGCCATCGGCTTGTAACCGGGAAGCGAACCATCAGCGGCAGCTTCAGGCGCGCTGGCGTTTTCGGCTGCGGGAGCCGGAGTGACGGTGGATGGGGCCGTCGGCGTTGCAGGCGCCGCCTGAACGGGAGCCGGCACCTCTTTCGATGTCGCCTTCGCCGGGGCAGGGGTTAGATTCGTGGTCTGCGCCGATACGAGCGCAGGTGCCATTGCCAACCCACAAACCAGAAAAATCTTCTTTATAACATTCATTACGTTAGCCCCGTAATCATGGTGCGACATAGCCATTCGGCGTTCAATGCCGCGCACTCAATCCTGCGATTTTGCGCGGCTTATAAGCGCGCTTGGCACAAGCCTCAAGCGCTCTCAAGTCCATTTTTTGCATTTATTTGCTTGAAAAATCCACCTATTCGAGTTGCAAACTGCGCAATATTGCTTGCGCAATGAACACAAGGCTTCTCCCATATCATGACTGAAGATGAAATACTTTCTGAATTCCGTAGCGTCGATGCTTTGCTCGAAGGCCATTTCCGGCTTTCGTCCGGACGGCATAGCGCCCATTATCTCCAATGCGCACGGCTGCTGATGAACGCGGCTCGAGCCAGCCGAATCGCGATCGCCATGGCACAAAAACTACCACGCGAGATCAGAGGGGCAATTGAGGTCGTCATATCGCCTGCGATGGGTGGTCTTATCATTGGCCATGAAATGGGCCGCGCGCTTGAGGTCGATGCGCTGTTCGTGGAACGGCCCGATGGCGTGTTCCGCCTTCGCCGCGGCTTCACGATCGATCCGGGCCAAAAAATATTGCTGGTCGAGGATGTCGTCACTACCGGGCTTTCCTCACGCGAGGCGATCAAGGCGATCGAAGCCGAGGGTGGCGAAGTGATCGCGGCTGCCAGTATCGTCGACCGTTCGGCCGGGACGGTCGATCTCGGTGTGCCCTTCTTTCCGTTGATCCAGTTGAATTTCCCGACTTACGCACCCAATGAACTGCCCCCTGAACTGGCGGCTATCGAGGCGATTAAGCCGGGGAGCAGGAAAGTCGCATGATGGTATGGCCAAGACTTTGGCCGGTGCTTTGCCTCATGCTGCTTATCGTGGCAGTGCCTGTCCAAGCGAAGAATGGCGAAGCAGCGGAAAGTTGGAATCCCGATCTTTTAAGAAGGATCGGTACGCTTGCGAAACAGGCTGGCTTTGAAGGTGATATTGCCATCGACTCGGATGCCTCCGCAGGGCCGATGCAGATGTATTACGGTCCTTGGCCAGCAAAGGCACCGCAAGACCAGGATCGCTGGAACTGGCGTTGGGCGTCCGTAACGAAGCAAGTGGTCGCCGTACTGCTGATGCAGGAAGTCGCCAAGGGCACTATCGATCTGGATGCTCCATTGGCGCATTACCTGCCCCATTTCAAAAGCCCGAATGCGGATAAGATAACGGTCAGGTTTTTGCTTCGTCATCAAAGCGGCCTTCCCAACCCCGATGACGAGCCGGATTTTTACGAAAGCGGTTATAAGGGCAGTCGCGATCCATTGACCGGATATTGCGCCGGTAGCCCCAAAGGCCAAGCAGGGGCGGCATGGTCTTACAACAATTGCGATTATATGGTCGCTGGAGCCTTGCTGGAAAGCATCACCCGAAAGCCGTGGCGAAAACTGGTCGATGAGCGTATTGCGAGGCTACTGAAGCTCAAATCGCTGGGGGCTTTTCCCTCAAAGCGCTGGACCCGGCCCGGTCTGGTAAATGGCGAGGCCGAAGCAGAAACGGATCTCGCGGCGTACGGGGCATCTGCGGGTCTGTTCGGAAGCGCGCTCGACATGCTCGCCTTCGATAAGGCGCTGATGGACGGCAAGCTGTTGTCGCTCGAATCGCTTGAGACATTATGGGACGGACGACCCGAACTGGGTTATGTGGCGCTTGGCCAATGGGTTTTCGAAGCGCCGCTGGCAGGATGCGACAAACCTGTGCGAATAGTCGAACGGCGCGGTGCGATAGGTGGTGTACAGGTCCGCAATCTGATGGTGCCGCAGGCGAAGGCCGCGGTTGTCGCCATTACCGATCGAGGCGAATTCGATTTTGGCGAAATTTGGCAGAGGTCGGGCTTTTCCTATGATCTCATAAGCGCTGCGGTATGCATCAGGGGGTTACGAGAATGACATTGCGACTTGGCGTCAACATCGATCACGTCGCGACCATACGGAATGCGCGTGGTGGCGACCATCCCGATCCGATGCGTGCGGTCAGGATCGTCGAGGCGGCGGGGGGCGACGGCATAACCGTGCACCTGCGTGAGGACCGGCGGCATATTCGGGACAGCGATCTCGATACCATTATGGCCGAGGCGCGGCTGCCGGTGAATCTGGAGATGGCGGCAACCGAGGAGATGCTTGCCATTGCGCTCAAGCACAAGCCCCATGCCGCCTGCATCGTTCCCGAACGGCGCGAGGAGCGGACGACCGAGGGGGGACTCGACGCGGCGGGACAGCATAATCATCTTGCTCCCATCGTTGCGCGACTGCTCGATGCCGGAATAAGGGTCAGCCTGTTCATCGCACCCGATGCGCGACAGATCGAGGCATCGATGCGGCTGCGCGCACCGGTAATTGAATTTCACACCGGCCCTTATGCGCATCTGTTTCAGGACAGCAATGCGGCAGGCGTTGAGGCTGAACTGAAACGTCTGTCCGATGCCGCCGCGCTTGCCGCGAAGAACGGTATAGAGCCTCATGCCGGACACGGGCTGACCTTTGAAAATGTCCAGCCGATCGCTGCCATCCCGCAAATCGCGGAGCTGAACATCGGCCATTATCTGGTCGGCGAGGCGATCTTCATCGGTCTGGAAGAAAGCGTACGGAAAATGCGCACCTTGATGGATGCGGCGCGGTGACTGAGGATGCACAATTCTTCCCCGTACCGGGGGGTATTAGCTTGTGATCATCGGCCTTGGTTCGGACCTTTGCAACATAGAGCGCATCCAGAATTCGCTCGACCGCTTTGGCGAACGGTTCGAGAACCGCGTCTTCACTGATATCGAGCGCGCAAAGGCCGCAAAGCGCAGCCTTACGCGCGCAGGCACCTATGCCAAACGCTTTGCTGCGAAGGAAGCGTTCAGCAAGGCGGTCGGCACCGGCTTCAAACGCGGCGTGTTCATGAAGGATATCGGCGTGGTCAACGCCCCCTCGGGTGCACCGACCCTTGCCTTGACCGGCGGAGCAAAAGCACGGCTCGACGCGATGATCCCAAATGGCTATGAGGCGCGAATTCATTTGACGCTGACCGACGATCACCCTTGGGCGCAGGCCTTTGTAATCATCGAAGCGATAGAAACATCGAAAGCATGACCCGTTTGACTACCGAACCTACTACCCAAATCACCCCGCAAATCGAACCGGCGCCAGCATCGCCGCAACCTGCCAAACCCGGCTGGGGGGCAAGCCTCTGGGCGGAAATCAAAGGATTGTTCTGGCTGCTATTGGCGGTGCTCGGCTTTCACAGCTTCATCGCCAAGCCCTTTTATATCCCGTCGATTTCCATGATGCCCACATTGCTGGTCGGCGACCGGCTGTTCGTTTCCAAATATGCCTATGGCTGGAGTTTCGTTTCGCCGACCATTCCCAATCCCGGCGCCTTGTTCCGCTGGCTGATATTACGCGAAGAGGTCGACTCGCTTGCGTTCACCATGCCCGAAAGCAAGGGTCGTCTGTGGGGATCGATGCCGAAGCGTGGCGATGTCGTTATCCTGACGCCGCCGGGCAAGAACCAGGATTATATCAAACGCGTCATCGGCATGCCCGGCGATCTGTTCGAGATGCGCGGCGGCCAGATATTCCTGAACGGCAGGCCCGTGCGGCAGGAAGCGCAACCGGTAAAGGATCTGCCTGTCGATGCCAACAATCCCTGTTCAGAAATCGATTTTCCCGGTGCGCTGACGCAGGAAGCGGATGGTAGCCTGCATTGCTATGTCACGATCGTGCGTGAAATCCTGCCCAATGGCGTCAGCTATGACACGATCGATGCAAGGCGTGGGTCGACCGACGATATCGCACCCTTGCGCATCCCCGCCGGGCATTTCTACCTGCTTGGCGACAACCGCGACAACAGCGCCGACAGCCGCGTCGATGGTCCTATCGGGCTTGGCGGACCGGTGGCATGGGAAAGGATTGGCGGACGCGCGGAAATCATCACTTTCTCGCTTGACGGTTCGACCACGTTCAATCCGGTTACCTGGTTTTCGGCTTTCCGCGGCGACCGGGCGGGTACCAGCCTGCGTCCCGATCAGGATGGTCCCGCAGCAGCCGAATAAGGGACGCCATGTATCTGATTGTCGCTTTCTTTCTGGGTATCGCCAATTTCGCGATGCACAAGGCTGTTGTCGAATCCGGTCATCCTTTTGTAGAAGATACCAAGCTCTATTTCGGCAAGCATATGGGCCGCAATAGCAGTTATATTTTCGAATTTGGAATATTGCTCGGAGCGATGCTGCTTAGCTTTTGGGGTTCGGGCCTCGTGCTGGGGTTTTATATGGCCTATACCTTGTTCAACGCCATCGCCGCCTGGCTTCTGCTGTCTCGACGTTTATAGGGTCAGCGCCCGGTTTGTGCCGATGCTGTTCGTCTTCCATTATCAGCCGCTAATCGAACATAGCTTCACCGAAAACAATTGTAGTCTTAGCCGCTTCGGCAAGGGAGCGCAGCTAGGGCCATAAAGAGCCCGTTTTGGAGGTTACTCATCGTGCGCGTTCCGCATTTTTTCATTCTGTCGGCCAGTTTTGCGGGGATAGCCAGCCCGTTACTTGCGCAGGAAACGTCGGTGGAAACACCGGCTGAATCCGGCAGCCTGGAACCGCAAATCGAAAATAACCGCCAGATTTATCAGGCAAGCCAGTTCGCCCGCTTCGCCCCGCAGACGGCGCTCGATATGATACGGCAGATACCCGGTTTTTCGATCACCCAGGTCAGCGGCGATCGGGGGCTGGGCGAAGCAAGCCAGAATGTCCTGATCAATGGCCAGCGGGTGACGGGCAAAAGCAACGATGCCGAAACCGCCCTTTCGCGGATTCCGGTATCGTCGGTCCTTCGGCTGGAAGTCGCGGACGCTGCAACCTTCAACATTTCCGGCATCAATGGTCAGGTCGTCAATGTCGTGGCCAAGGAGGGTGGCCTCAAGGGCAATTTCGCCTATCGCATCGAAACACGCGACATTACTGGCACCAACCCGCGTCAAGCGGAAATCAATTTGTCGGGTAAGCTTGGAAAGGGCAATTTCACGCTGGGCCTGAACAACAACGGCACCTTCAAAGGTGGCGGCAGGGGTCTAGAGCTTACTGAGGATCCCAATGATATAGACTATACCCGTCTTATCGAAGCGCGTAACAGGGGCGATCGGCCGCGACTGGCAGGGAGCTACAACCTGACGGCGGATAACGGCAATATTTTCAATGCAAACGGCGCACTCGAATATTTCCGTTTCCGCAGGCGCAACGAATATGATCGTTTCGCCCCAAACACCGCCGATATCTTCGAATTGCAGCGCGGCAGCGAAAATGAATGGAATTACGAACTGGGCAGCGATTATGAATTTGGCTGGGGCAAAGGCCGGCTGAAACTGATCGGTTTCAAAAGGTTCGAAAATAGCGAATTCGGCAGCGAATTTCGCCGCGACTTCACTGATGGTACCGATGCCGTGGGGCAACGTTTCGATCAGATCATCGATGAAGGCGAAACGGTATTACGCGGCGAATATCGCTGGAAAGCGGGAAAGAGCGACTGGCAATTCTCGATCGAAGGGGCGCTCAACTATCTTGATGCCAAGTCCGAATTGTTCAGCCTGGTCGATGAAAGCTACCAGCCCGAACCGCTTGACGGCGCGACGGCAAGGGTGAAGGAAAAACGCGGCCAGGGCATCGTCACTTATGGCCGCCCCATGTCCGACGCACTGTCGTTGCAGGCAAGCCTTGGCGGCGAATACAGCAAGATCAGCCAGACCGGCCCGAACGGTCTGACCCGCAGTTTCATACGCCCGAAAGGGTCCATAGCGCTGACATGGAAAGCCTCCCCCGATTTTACCGTTTCAAGCAAGTTTCAGCGCAAGGTCGGGCAGTTGAGCTTTTTCTCCTTTCTCGCCTCGGTCGATGTCCAGAATGGCAACAACAATGCCGACAATCCGCAACTGGTACCCCCGCAAAGCTGGCTATGGGAGAATGAGGCGAATTGGTCTCTGGGCAAAGCGGGATCGGTCAAGTTCAAGCTCGATGGAGAACTGATCAGCGATTTGGTCGACCAGATTCCGGTCAGCGCGACCGCCGAGGCGGTTGGTAATCTTTCCGGTACGGCCAAACGCCTGCGCGGTGAAATAAACGGCAGCTTTGTATTGGATGCCATCGGTTTCAAGGGCGCAAAGCTGGATACGGTGCTGGCGCTGCAAGCGACCAGCGTGCGCGACCCTTTGTTGTTGATCAATCGCCCTATCAGCAATCGCGGTCGCAGCTATTGGAGCGTCGATTTCCGTCACGATATTGCCAACTCGCAGTGGGCATGGGGCCTTTTTGCAGAAGACAGCGGTGACTACGGGTTTTACCGGCTCGACTATTTCGGCCGGGATTTTCGTACCGGTCCATTTACACTGGCTTTTGTCGAACATAAGGATGTGCTTGGGCTGAAGGTGCGCGCAACGGTAATGAACCTGCTGGGCCAGCGCGAACGTTCGCGCGAAATCTATTATGAGTTGCGCCGCGATGGCGCTGTGGATTTCACCCGCAGTTCCGATTTCAGATATGGCATGTTCTACCGGTTAAGCGTGAACGGTACTTTCTGAATAACGCTATCGCCCCTATATGAACCCGATGCAGGGACTGAAGGCGGACGCCGATATCGATAAAGTCGAGGAAAAGGCACTGCCCAAACAGGATGTGTCGTTCAGAACGCTTGCCCGCTTTCTGCCCTATCTTTGGCCCGCGCATGCTCCGGCACTCAAGGTTCGCATTGTCATCGCGATGCTCCTCGTGCTGGTGTCGAAGGCTGTGCAACTGTCGATGGGTTTCGTTTACGGTGCCGCAATAGATCGGATGCAACCGGGCCTGGAAGACGGCGTCGCCCTCGCAATCGGGCTTGTTGTAGCCTACACCGCCGCCCGCTTTGGCGGGGTATTGTTCGATAATCTGCGCAATGTCGTGTTTGAGCGCGTCGGGCAGGATGCAACCACACGCCTGGCCGAGAATGTCTTCACGCATCTGCACCGCCTGTCGATGCGCTTTCACATGAACCGGCGTACGGGCGCGGTAACCAAGGTGATCGAACGCGGTACGAAAAGCATCGACGTCATGCTCTATTTCATGCTGTTCAATATAGCGCCTACGGTCATCGAACTCGCTGCGGTACTAGTGATCTTCTGGATCAAATTCGGTATCGGGCTGGTGGTAGCGACCATCATCATGGTCACAATCTACATCGTCTTCACGCAACGCGTTACCGACTGGCGCAACAAGCTGCGCGAAGAAATGAACGATCTGGATACCGCGACCGTCGCGCGCTCGGTCGACAGTCTGCTCAACTACGAAACGGTCAAATATTTCAATGCCGAGAACCGCGAGGCGGATTATTATACCCGCGTTGCCCGGCGCTACGCCGATGCCGCGGTCAAATCGGAAAACTCTCTGGCTTTCCTCAATGTCGGTCAGTCGCTGATCACCAATCTAATGATGGCGGGTGCGATGGGTTTCAGCGTCTGGGGCTGGGCCCAGGGGCGCTTTTCGACCGGCGACGTAGTGCTGGTGAACACCTTGCTGATGCAGCTGTTCCGCCCGCTCGATCTGCTGGGCATGGTCTATCGCACGATACGCCAGGGCCTGATCGACATGGCCGCAATGTTCGACCTGATCGATACCGAGGCCGAGATCGTCGACAAGCCTGGAGCAACCGCGCTGAAAGTGACCGGTGGCGAACTGGCGTTCGAAAACGTATCCTTTGGTTATGATCCGGACCGGTCGATATTGAACGGCCTCACGCTTACAGTACCCTCAGGCCGGACCCTGGCCGTGGTCGGTCCTTCGGGTGCCGGTAAATCGACAATCGCAAGGCTGCTCTATCGTTTTTATGACGTAACGGGCGGGCGGATTACAATCGACGGGCAGGATTTGAGGGATGTGACACAGGCAAGCTTGCGCGCCAGTATCGGTATCGTTCCTCAGGATACAGTGCTATTCAACGACAGCATCGGCTACAATATCGGCTATGGCCGCGAAGGCGCGGATGCCGTCGAAATCGAACGCGCGGCGCGTGGTGCGCAAATACACAACTTCATCGTTGCCCAGCCTCGCCAATATGACACACAGGTCGGTGAACGCGGACTGAAACTTTCGGGCGGCGAAAAGCAACGGGTGGCGATTGCCCGCACGCTGGTCAAAAATCCTCCGATCCTGATTCTCGATGAAGCGACCAGCGCATTGGACAGCCGTACCGAGGCGGAAATTCTCGATACGCTGGGCGAGGTTGCGAAACAGCGCACAACCATCGTTATCGCGCACCGGCTATCGACTATCGTCGACGCTGATGAGATAGTCGTGCTTGATGCAGGCCGGGTAGCCGAGCGCGGCACGCATGCGGCGCTGCTCGAAAAACGCGGTCTCTATGCCGAAATGTGGACGCGGCAACAGGCGGAAAAGGAAGAGGAGACCGTCGCCGCAGAATGATATCGGCGATGCGACAACCTGTTTGAACAATTTTCCTGATCGAACGTTGAAACCCTTGGCGCACGATGATGGCGTCGGTGTTTGAGGGTTGAAAATCCTATGTTGCTTGTAGAAACCTATGTTGCCCCCAGTACAATCGAAGGCGTGGGCGTCTTTGCTGCAACCGATATTCCGGCAGGCGCCGAAATCTGGCGTTTCGCTCCGGCGTTTGACCGGGTGTTTACTCCCGAAGAGGTCGAAGCCTTGGGCCCGGTGCAGCGCGATTATGTCGATCGTTACGGCTATAGCCATATGGCCGACCGATCGATGGTCGTGGTCGAGGCGGACAATGGCCGATTTATGAACCATAGCGACCGGCCCAACACCGATTTTACCAGGCCCGACGTCGGTTATGCGATCAGAGACATCAAGGCCGGCGAGGAACTGTTATGCGACTATGGCGAATTCGAACTGGAAATCGCGATGCAGCCTGGTCGCAACTTCATGGCCAACGGTATCGGTAATACGCACGCTGCGGTTATGCCGTAGAGGATTTTGCGATCACCGGCATTCCATGCTAGCTTTGCCGTCCCCGACAATGAAAAGACGAGGCGGCAGTGGAAACGGTCCAGCGGACAATCGATTTTCTGGGTGGCCCCAACGGGCTCTATGCACTTGGCTGATTTTATTTTGGCATAATCTTGCTTGAGCGGATTTATGCCGGTTTCAAGGGCATGCGCTACAATCAAGCCGACGCGTGGTGCAGCGTCGGACTGAACATGATGAACAGTGTGATTGACGTGCTCGTGGGCATCGTCTTGCCCTTTTTCCTCTATGCCTGGATATGGGAAAACTATCGGCTGATCGATGCGCTTCCACTGTTATGGGCCATTCCCATCGCCTTTGTCGTCAACGAACTTTCCTATTATTGGGAACATCGCGCGGCGCATCGCATCGGTATTTTTTGGGCCTTCCACGCCATTCATCACAGTTCGAACGAATTCAACCATACAACGGCCGCGCGTGGGTTCTGGTTTGATGGACTGCTGCGCACGCCTTTCGATCTGGTCGGTGCGTTGCTGGGCGTGCCACCCGTTCTCTATATCGCGATGGCCATCGTCAAAAACGCTTTCGGCATCTGGAACCATGCCAGCTATGTCGGCCATCTCGGCTGGATGGAAAAAATCTTTGCGACCCCGCAAAATCACAAAGTGCATCATGCCAATCAACCGCAATATATCGACAAAAATTACAGTCAGGTACTGATCTTATGGGATCGGTTATTCGGCAGCTTTGCTCCTTGCATCGAACCACCGATAGTAGGGCTGGTAAAGCCGGTGCATGACAACAACCCGCTTACCGCGCAATTTGCCGGGCTGAAACAGTTGCGCGAGAGGATGGCGCATGCCGTGCGCTGGCAAGACAAGCTCGGTTATCTCTGGCGTCCACCCGAATGGTCGCATGACGGCATATGCCGCAGCGATTGTCCCAAATATACGATGCTTGCCACCTAAAATCCTTCTTATTGCGTTTCGTGACAACACAACTATCCACAGGCGAGTCGTCCATGCCGCATGAGCCGTCTGTTCTTGAGGCGCATTCCAGCCTAGCGATTGGATCGATGCTGCCTGAGTCGGACATTCTAGACCCAAGGGAAGTTTTGCACCGGGTCTTTGGCTTTGCCGAATTTCGCGGCGTGCAAGAAGAGGTCGTGCGCCGCACGCTGGCCCGCCTAAGCACGCTTGCGGTGATGCCAACGGGCGCGGGCAAGTCGCTTTGCTATCAGCTTTCTGCTCTTATGCTTGACGGCACCTGCATCGTCATATCGCCCTTGATCGCTTTGATGCACGATCAGTTGCGGGCGGCAACCGCGATCGGCATTCGCGCGGCAACACTGACTTCGGCGGATGGCAACCGGGCAGAAACAATCGAACGGTTTCGTAAGGGTGCGCTCGATCTGCTCTATGTCGCGCCGGAACGCGCCTCGACGCAGGATTTTCAGGGGCTGTTGCGTGAGGCACGGATAGCGCTGTTTGCGATAGACGAGGCGCATTGCGTTTCCGAATGGGGGCATGACTTCCGCCCCGATTACCGCATGCTGCGTCCGATGATGGATGCCTTTCCTGGCGTCGCACGGCTGGCATTGACGGCAACCGCCGATGCACACACCCGCGCCGATATCGCGCAGCAACTGGGCATTCCGGCGGAAGGGACGATCGTTTCCGGCTTCGACCGGCCCAACATCCGCTATGCCGTCACCAACACTTCCAGCAAGGGTTCGGCTATCGCTTCGGCCATTCGCGGCTGGCCGGGGGCGGGGATCGTCTATGCAACAACGCGTGATCGCGCCGAAAAACTGGCAGCGCTGATCGCCAAGACGGGCCGGCGGACGCGTTATTACCATGCCGGGATGGAGCCTGCATCACGCGCCGCCGCGCAAGCGGAATTCGTCGCATCCGAAGACATGGTTATGGTTGCAACCGTTGCCTTTGGCATGGGGATTGACAAGCCCGATGTGCGCTTCGTGGCGCATGCGGGCATCCCCAAATCCATCGAGGGCTATTATCAGGAAAGCGGGCGGGCCGGGCGCGATGGCGATCCGGCGGTAGCGCATCTGTTCTGGTCGCCCGGCGATTTCGCCATCGCGCGTGATCGGCTGAAGGAACAGCCCGATGCTCGGCAAGCTGCCGAAAAGGCGCGCATCGACGCATTGTCGAATCTGGTCGAAACGCCGGGTTGCAGACGGGCGGTGCTGCTTCGCCATTTCGGCGAAGACCCGCCTGCGAGTTGCGGCAATTGCGATAATTGCCTCGACGCGCCGGGTGTGGTCGATGCAACCGAATTGGCAAGAAAGCTTCTTTCCGCTGCGTACCGGACAGGACAGAGTTTTGGCGTCGGCCATCTGGAAAAAGTGCTGACCGGTAGCGTCGACGAACGCGTCTTGGCGCGCGGGCATGACGGGCTTTCGGTTTTTGGTATCGCCACCGGCGACGAGGCGCGCCTGATCCGTCCCGTGGCACGCGCCTTACAGGCGCAGGGGCATCTGGTTGCCAACGAGCATGGTGGTCTGAAGCTGGCGGGTGCCTCGCGCGCGCTGTTAAAGGGCGAAATGAAGCTGGAGATTGTCGTCCCACCCAAGACGAAGAAGGAGAAGCGCAGAGAGGCCAATCCCATCGGCGATCCCTTGTTTGAAGCCTTGCGTGCCAAGCGACGCGAGCTGGCCGGGGAAGCCGGTGTGCCGCCTTATGTGATATTCCACGATGCCACCTTGCGCGAACTGGCGGAACGCCGACCACGCGATCTTTCCAATCTGGCCATGATCAGCGGCATCGGCGCCCGCAAGCTCGAAGCCTATGGCGAAGCGTTCCTGTCTGTAATAAGGGATGCGGTGGAAGGCTGAACCCATGTTTCGCAAATTGACCGATCAAATCTATGCCGCGCCGCAAATTACGGTTGAAGATGTTGCTGCCGCCAGCAACCTTGGCATCACCCGGATCATCAACAACCGGCCCGAAGAGGAAAGCGACGATCAGACGCCAGGCGCGGAGATTGAAGCGGCGGCGCGGGCAGCGGGCATGGATTATGTCGCAATTCCCATTACCCATGCGGGTTTCAGCGAACCGCAGGTTCAGGCAATGGTTCACGCGCTGGCGGGTGCAGAAGGCCCGGTGCTTGCCTATTGCCGATCGGGAACGCGATCGACCCTGCTTTGGGCACTTGCCGAGTCCGCTCAAGGCGGAGACGGGGATGCGCTCACCAATATAGCTGCCAAGGCTGGCTATGATGTGAACCCGATCCGCCCGTTGATGGATATGCTAAAGGCGCGCGCCTGATGGCGTTCGAGCTTGCCAAGCTGGCTGGATCGATCTTGGCAATCCTGTTTTTGGCTTGGCTGGCAAAACGCATGGGGCTTGGCGGCGATGTCCGCATTCGCGATGCCGACCATGCCCGCCAGCTTGCCGAAGAAGCGCTATGTGGGTTCGAACCCATCCATATCGTAATAGACCGCGCCGGAATTGGAGCATTGATGCGCGATGCCGATGGCCGCCATCTCCTCATCCGCCGCCACGGTGCGCAATTTGTCGCCCGGCTGCTCGATAGCCATAGCGAATCCCGGCTCGACCAGAATTTTTTGACCGTCGGCACCGACGATGGAAACTTTGGCAAAATCACCCTGAACCTGGGGCAGGACGCGCAATATTGGGCTGCCGGTTTGCGGCATATGCGGGTGTGATGGGTAGCCTGTTATCCGTTCCGTTCGCCCTGAGTAGGTGCCGAAGTCCTGAGCTTGTCGAAGGACGAGGTGCCGCATCGAAGGGTCTTGCTCCTTCGATACGCCCTTCAGCCTACGGGTTGGCGCAAAGCGCCGCCTTCGGCACCAGGGCTACTCGGGATGAACGGATCATCAGCCTTTCGACGTGTTGATAGTCATGCCCGACCTTCCCAACCCCATCGACTATGCTATCCCCGGCTTCATCCTGCTCATCATCCTTGAAATGCTCTGGGCGAAAAAATACGCCCCTGAAAAATACGAACCGCGCGATACGCTGACCTCGCTGGCCTTGGGCACGGGCAGCACGGTGGCAGGGGTGTTGACCGCTGGCCTCGTCGCAAGCCTTGCAGTCTGGCTTTATCAATACCGCCTGTTCGACATAGGCTGGGCCTGGTGGGCTTTCATCCTGTGCTTTGTGCTTGATGATTTCGCCTATTACCTGTTTCATCGCAGCGCCCACCGCGTCCGCTGGTTCTGGGCCAGCCATGTGAACCACCATTCGAGCCAACATTACAATCTATCGACTGCGCTTCGCCAGACATGGACCGGCTTTTTTGCGCTTAGCTTCCTCTTTCGCCTGCCGCTGGTGCTGATCGGTTTCCATCCGGCAATGGTCCTGTTCTGCGGGGCGATCAACCTGATCTATCAATTCTGGATCCACACCGAAGCGATCGGCAAGCTGCCGCGCTGGTTCGAATATGTGATGAACACCCCCAGCCATCACCGCGTCCACCACGCAACCAATCCACGCTATCTCGATGCCAATTATGCAGGCACCTTCATTATATGGGACAGACTGTTCGGCACGTTCGTTGCAGAGGTAAAGGGTGAACCGATCCGGTACGGCATCATCCGGCAACTGGGGACCTTCAACCTGCTCTACAGCGTGTTCCACGAATGGATCGGTATCGCTCACGACCTGCGCACCGTCCCCTGGCGGCACAAGCTAAGCTATCTCTGGCGACCGCCGGGCTGGAGCCATGATGGCAGCCGCGATACATCGGAAAGCATCAAGGCGCGGTGGCGGGAGATACAAGATGGCTCTTAACATGTCGCCCCTGCTCAGGGTCTAAAGGTCTTTACGTTATTGACTGGATCGTTATTTTCCCGTTCGTGCTGAGTAGGTGCCGAGCAGAGCGAGGTGCCGTATCGAAGCATGACTGTCCTTCGATACGCTGTTTCGGCCATTCGGCCTCAACAACTGCTCAGGACGAACGGATCCGTGTAATATCATCAAGCTCCAATGCCATCATGCTATCGTAACGGCTGCCTGCACGGCGACGACGTACTTTTTTCACTTCCCCAAATGCATGAAATCGCGGTCATAGCTGCGCAGATGCGCGCCGCCGTCGACGAAGAGGATCTGCCCGGTAACATGCTTTGCCTGCGCCAGATACAGCACCGCATCGGCGATGCCATCTGTGCTTGGCAACGACCCCAGCGGCATTTGAGCATTCAAGCGCTGCATTTGGGCTTGTGTATAATCCTCGGTCGGCAGCACTAACCCTGGTGCAACCCCGTTTACCCGCGCACGGTTTCCAAAGGCGGCGGCAAGCGTACGCACCGATCCGGCCAGCGCCTGTTTCGACAAGGTGTAACTCAACTGATCGCCATTGGGATTGCTGATCCGCTGATCGAGGATATGGACAATGGCGGGCTGCGCATCTTCCCCCGCTGCTGCAACAAGACCCTTGGACAGCCGTACAGGTACGGCGAAATTCAGGGTGAAATGCGCATCCAGCGTTTCGGCGTTCAGTTCTTCCCAGCCATCCTGCCCGAACATGGCGGCATTGTTGACGAGCAGATCGGGTACGCGGCCAAAATGAGCGATGGCTGCCGCCAGCAATTCTTCCGGTGCGTCGCCGCTTGAAAGATCGGCCGCAAAATACTTCCAGTTCGTTGCCTTTGCGGCGAGTATATTATCAAGCCCTGCCTCCGGCACTCCGCCCCCGTGGCTCGAAAGCGCCAGATCATAGCCTGCCTCCGCCAGCCGCGCCGCAATGGCTGCCCCCAACCGCCGCATCCCGCCCGTGACAAGTGCCAGCGGCTTGGTCACTGGCGCTGTTCCGCTATCTCACGATGTCTCGTCATGGTAATTCCAATCGACTCGCCATCTTCGGAGATTGCCAGTTTGATGATCTTGACGGTGATCGTGGTGAAACGTTCATCCTCGGCAAACAGCCGATCGATAATGAAATCACCCACCGCCTCGATCAGCGTGAAATGCACGCCTTCGGGAAAATGCGTCGCGGCATCCTTGATGGTCATATAGTTTTTGGATGCCGACAGCGGCGTATCGGGGGTGTAATGGGGCGCAATCTCGAGGTCGGCGCTCACCGATATATGCAGCGGCTGCGGCAGGTGCGTTTCCTGGCTGTAAATTCCGGTCAGCACATTGACGTGCAGATCGTGAACCTCAAGCGTAAGCAAGTCTTTCATCTTATCCCTCATTAGATGCTGTATTCGACCAGCGGGCAAAGATCGCGGTTGGCAGCAACAATCCTCTGGCCTGTTCGCGGACCGCCAGTTCGCCGAATTCCACCTTGCCCGGCAGATCGGCAAAATGGGCCTGCAACAGGTTGCCTAATGCGATTGCCGACATGCGCACTGCATAAACCGTAAGAAACAGGAACCGCGATTCTGCATCCAATAACTGGCGGCAATTGGCGATCAGGCCGGGCAGGTCTTCCTCCAGCCGCCAAACCTCGCCATCCGGGCCGCGACCATATTTGGGTGGATCGAGCAGGATGCCATCGTAACGGCGTTCGCGGCGCACCTCACGCGCAACGAATTTGGCCGCATCGTCGACGATCCAGCGGATCGGTCGGTCGGTCATCCCCGAAAGCGCTGCGTTGTCGCGCGCCTGGGCCACCGATTTCTTCGAAGCATCGACATGAACCATTTGTGCCCCTGCCGCCGAAAGGGCCAGCGTGCCGACACCGGTATAGCCGAAAAGGTTGAGGCAGGTTTTAAGCCCCTCCCCTTTAGGCGTGGAGGGGAGGGGAGAAGATAGCTGCCCCCGCATCCAGCGCCAGACCGGGTCCATATCCGGGAAAAACCCCAGATGCCGGAACGGCGTGCAGCTGGCGGTAAAGCGCACTTCGTCATTCCAGCTGAGTGGCCAGCCCTCACCCGGCACAGGCCGATCATAATACCAGCGCCCGCCGCCATCCTCATCCGATCCGGGGACGAATTCGCCGTCAGCCTGCCAATCACTCGTTGCGGGTTCCCACATCGCCTGCGGTTCGGGGCGGATGAAGCGTTTGTCGCCATAGCTTTCCAGTTTGCGCCCGCCGCCGCTATCGATCAACGTATAGTCGGTGCGTGCTTCGCTGATCAGGGTGACGAAATTCGACTTAGTCATTTTTGAAACTACCAGTTCCGTTCGTGTCGAGCGAAGACGAGACACCGTGCGGTACTGCAAGGCCTCTCGTCTTCGCTCGAGGCGAACGGGGTCTGAACCGAAGATCTAAGTGCGAACCGCATGACCCAGCACATGATCGCGCACCGCGATATAATCTGCAGGCAGCACGGTGAAGCGTTCCTCGCGGTCGAACAGGTTGCCGACGCGCGTGGGCAAGGCCGGGCGAATACCGATCGCGCGCTCGACCGCCTCACGGAACTTGGCCGGATGCGCAGTCGCCAGCGTCACTACCGGAACATCGGGGGCAAAGTTTGCCGTCCGTGCCGCATGCAGTGCAATGGCGGTATGCGGATCGACGATCTGGGAGGCATGTTCGAACGCCCAGCGCATCGCCCCTGCCATCTCGTCGGGGTCGGTACGTGCCGACATCAGCAATCCAGCCTTCCGGCGCATATCGGCGGAAAGCACCATCTTGCCCATCTGTTCGAACCATTTCATCCGTGCAGCCGTGGTCGAACCGTCACGCCCTTCAAGGTCGAAGAGCAACCGTTCGAAATTGCTCGACACCTGAATATCCATTGAGGGTGCCGCGGTGGGGGTAACCTCTGATACCGAATAATCGCCCTTGGCCAGCGCGCGGTGGAGGATGTCGTTGACATTGGTAGCGACGATCAGCCGTTCGATCGGCAGCCCCATTTGCGCGGCGACATAGCCGGCAAAGACATCGCCGAAATTGCCCGTCGGCACCGAAAAGGCAATGCGCCGTTCAGGGGCGCCCAGATGCAGGGCTGCGTGAAAATAATAGACCACCTGCGCCATCAGCCGCGCCCAGTTGATCGAATTGACCGCCGATAACGTCAGTGCCGCCGTCACCTCCGCATCGCCGAACATGCGTTTGACCATCGCCTGCGCATCGTCGAAGCTGCCTTCGATCGCAATGTTGTGGACATTGGGTGATAAGACCGTCGTCATCTGCCGCCGTTGCACATCGGAAATCCGGCCATGCGGATGGAGCATGAAAATCTCGATATTTTCGCGCCCTGCCACCGCCTGGATGGCAGCAGAACCGGTATCGCCCGAAGTTGCACCGACGATGGTCAGCGCCTTGCCGGTCCCCGACAGGAAATGTTCGAACAAATGACCGAGCAGCTGCAGCGCTACATCCTTGAAGGCGAGCGTAGGGCCGTGGAACAGCTCGAGCAGCCAGTGCTGACTATCGAGCTGAGCGAGCGGCGTTATTGCCGCGTGCGAGAAGCTGCCATAAGCGGTTGCGCAAAGTTCGCGCAGCTCGTCTTCGGTGAGCGATCCTAGCGTGAACGGCGCCATTACCCGTGCGGCAAGATCGGCATAGGAAAGCCCTCGCATCGCCGCGATTTCCTCAACCGCAAAACGTGGCAATTCGCGGGGCACATACAGCCCCCCGTCACTGGCCAATCCCGCCAGCGTCACCCCCGCAAAATCGAGGTTCGACGCATTTCCCCTGGTGCTGATATAATGCATTGCGGGGGCGGCGTTAGCGGGTGCGATAAAATGGCGCAAGTGCGACGGCCGCTTGCGCCACGGCAAGGCACGCGATATTCCATACCAATGAAACAATATTTCACTGCTTCGCTGGCAGCCCTTGTAGTGGCGGCCCTTTCTGCCCCGGTTCTTGCGCGACCCATGACCGAGACCGATCTGGCAACGATGAAACGGCTGGCCGCACCGACGGCTTTGTCGGATGGGAAATATGTCGTCTATCAATTACAGGAAACCGATCTTGCCGCAAACAAAAGACGCGCGGACCTGTGGGTCTACCGGACCGACGATAAGGAAGAAGGCCCGCGGAAGATCGGTTCCAAACCCGAATTCAACGAGACCAGCCCTGCCTTTTCGCCCGACGGCAGAGCGATTTATTATCTCAGCAACGAAAGCGGTTCCGATCAGCTATGGCGCTTCGACTTTAAGGAGGAAACCACGGTTCGGATCAGCGATTTCAAGACCGACATTGCCGGTTTCAAGCTTTCGCCCGATGGCCGAAAAATTGCCGTTTGGGGCGATATTGCACGCGATTGCGTCGAATTTGGATGCGACAAGGATGGCGATCGTTCGAAGCTCGGTCCCGGTACGGGCCGCGAATATGACGAACTGTTCGTTCGTCATTGGGACGCTTGGGAAACGCCGGGCAACTACAGCCGCATCTTTGCCTTCGATATCGATGCGGACGGAAAGCTTGGCGGCGGCAAGCCCATGGACGGCGGCCTTACGGGCGATGCGCCTTCCAAACCGATGGGTGGTGGCGAAGAAATCGCATGGAGTGCCGACAGCCAGTCGGTTTACTTCGCGCTGCGCAAGGCTGACCGCAATGAGCCGCTGTCGACCAATCTCGATATCTATCAGACCAGTACAAATGGCGGCGATGCAATCAACCTGACCGAAGCCAACACCGCGACCGATACGATCCCTGCGGCCTCGCCCGATGGCAAGTGGCTCGCCTGGGTGGCGATGGCGCGGCCGGGTTATGAAGCCGACCGGCAAGTGTTGATGCTGAAGGATCTTGCAAAGGGCGACGTTACCGCGCTTACCGAAAAATGGGACCGCTCGATTGGCGCGATTGCCTGGGCGCGGGATAGCAAGAGCCTGTTTGCCGTAGCGCAGGACAAGCTCGAACATCCACTGTTCCGCATCGACCTGAAAGGCAGAATCACGCGTCTTACCGATCGCGGCAATATCGCCGAATTCATGCCGCTCGATAAAGGTGCGGTGCTCTATGCGATCAACACCATCGCCGGGCCGAATGACCTTGTGCTGATGGATGCCAAGGGCAAGACGCGCCGCCTGACCAATGTGAATGCCGAAAAGCTCGCCGGGCTTGATCCGGTCGATTATCAGTCGTTCGATTTTCTGGGTGCGAACAACGCACGCGTGTACGGGCAGATCGTCAAGCCCGCCGGTGCAACCGGAAAACTTCCCGTCCTCCTTCTTGTTCATGGTGGCCCGCAGGGTTCGTTCAACAACAGCTGGTCGTGGCGCTGGAACCCGATGGTGATGGCGAGCCAAGGCTATGCCGTCGTCACGATCGATTTTCACGGGTCGACCGGTTACGGCCAAGCCTTTACCGACAGCATCAACAAAAATTGGGGCGGCTGGCCGCTGGAGGATTTGCAAAAAGGCATGGCGGCGCTTTCCAGGATCGACGCGCAGCTTGATACCGCCAATGCCTGTGCGTTGGGCGGCTCCTATGGCGGCTATATGATGAACTGGATCGCGGGCAACTGGCCCGACGGCTTCAAATGCCTGGTCAACCATGCCGGTATTTTCGATCTGCGCAGTTTTGCCACAACCACCGAAGAATTGTGGTTTGACGAATGGGACCAGGGCGGCCCGTGGTGGAAGCGCGCCGACCCGGAGAAATGGAACCCGATCAATCATGTGACCAAGTGGAAAACGCCGACGCTGGTAACGCATGGCCTGCTCGATTACCGTGTGCCCTACGCGCAGAGCCTGGGCGCTTTCACCACATTGCAGCGGCAAGGGATCGAATCGAAACTGCTGATCTTTCCCGACGAGAACCACTGGATCTTGAAAGCGCAGAATTCGATCCAGTGGCACCGGACGGTGTTCGACTGGGTAGGGAAATATCTGAAGGGGAAATGACGCCGGGTGGCGCCGCAGGCTATAATAGTTTCACACGAAGACACGAAAAGTTAGGCGCTACGTTGCGACGCAAACCTCTGCTTTGCGCCTTCATGTCTTCATATGAAATCAAAATAGCGTTGCGCGCCTTGCCCATGTCGGACTTTCCGCTGAAAACCTTGCTCAATCGTGTGAGCGCTGGCAAAGGCCAGCCATGACCATCGACAAGACATTCGACTTCGCAGAGATTGAGGCCAAATGGGGCAAGCATTGGGAAGAAACGGGTGCCTATCGCCCGCACCGTCCCGAGGCTGAACCCTATACGATCGTCAACCCGCCACCCAATGTGACGGGCAGCCTGCATATCGGCCATGCGCTCGACAACACACTGCAGGACATATTGATCCGCCATGCGCGCTTGCAGGGCAAGGATGCGCTATGGGTAGTCGGCACCGACCATGCCGGGATCGCGACGCAGATGGTGGTCGAGCGCCAGCTGGAAGCGAAACAGGACAAGCGCACCAATTACAGCCGCGAGGAATTTGTCGGTCTCGTCTGGAAATGGAAAGCGGAAAGCGGCGGTCAGATTACCCGGCAACTGCGCCGGCTCGGCTGCTCGATGGACTGGGCCAATGAGCGCTTCACCATGGATGAAGGCTTCAACAAGGCGGTGGTGAAGGTCTTTGTCGATCTGTACAATCAGGGCCTGATCTACCGGGACAAAAGACTGGTCAACTGGGACCCGAAGCTGAAGACCGCTATTTCGGACCTGGAGGTCGATGCGCGCGAAGTGCAGGGCCATATGTGGCACTTCAAATATCCGCTTAGCGGAGGCGAAACCTATAGCTATGTTGAGCGCGATGCCAATGGCGTAGTGATCTTCGAGGAAGAGCGCGACTATATCTCGATCGCAACCACGCGGCCCGAAACCATGCTGGGCGACGGCGCGGTCGCGGTGCACCCCGATGATGAACGCTATCGGCCTATCGTGGGCAAGCTGTGCGAAATTCCGGTAGGTCCCAAGGAACATCGGCGTCTGATCCCGATAATCACCGACGACTATCCCGATCCCGATTTCGGCTCGGGCGCGGTCAAGATCACTGGGGCGCATGACGAGAACGACTATGGCGTGGCCCAGCGCAACGGCATTCCGATGTACCGGCTGATGGACGAAGTCGCCGCGATGCGGACCGACGGCGCGCCCTATGCCGAGGCCGCCACGCGCGCCAGTGCGATTGCCAAGGGTGCCACTGCCACGCCCGCCGAAATCGACGCGCTCAACCTTGTTCCTGATGCTTATCGCGGGTTGGACCGCTATGAAGCGCGCAAACGGGTGGTTGCCGACATCGATGCCGACGGTCTGATGATCAAGGTGGAAGACAAGGTCATCATGCAACCCTTTGGCGACCGCGGCGGCGTGGTGATCGAGCCGATGCTGACCGACCAATGGTATGTGAATGCTGCAGAATTGGCCAAGGCCCCGCTGGCCGCAGTGCGCGACGGGCGCATCGATATCGTCCCCAAGGCGTGGGAAAAAACCTTCTTCAACTGGATGGAGAATATTCAGCCTTGGTGTGTCAGCCGACAATTATGGTGGGGGCATCGGATACCGGCTTGGTATGATGCCGAAGGCAAAGTCTTTGTTGCCGAAGATGAAGCGACCGCGCAGGCGCTCGCAGGGGAAGGCGTGGCCCTGACCCGCGACGAAGACGTCCTCGA
>JBOFLS010000025.1:0-8374 GCA_051657985.1 Sphingorhabdus sp.
CCAAACTCTAATATAAATCAAAGAACAATACAAGAACATATGGCAGAAAACGCGCCAAAAGCTATCGCCGCCCTGCACTTGATGCGGGGCTTGGCTGCCTTTGCGCTCGCCTTCAAAAGCCCAGCCCCGTGTCAAGTAAGGGGCGACGGGTATCATGTTGCTGCTTTAGAAATCAGAATTGGGCGTAGCCATTTCGCTATCACTATCGTCAGGCCCCTCCAAATAGCGGTCATCGCCGATCGTCTGCCAAGTTGGTTCGCTCGGATCGAAGGGCTCAACCTCCTCCACCCAGCCATGCGGCGGCTCAAAGCTGCCCACCCATAAGGGCGTGTCCTTGCCGGCCGTGAACGAGGTCGTTTCGGGATCGTCGAAGCTGCCGCCAATTTCCCGCTGCCGTGCCGCGCAGGCGGCAAGCGTTGCCTCGATTTCAGCTTGTGCGGTAGCATCGAGTGCGACGCCCGCAAAATTTTCGATCCGTTCCGCCGCGTGGTCCTGTATCGTGCAATCGCTTGCCGAAGGCCGGGCGGATCGCACCGTCATCGTCGTTGCCTCGGCTTCGGCCTGCGTGCTGGCACCTTCCGCCCCCTGGCCGGCGGCAACCGCGGAACGGGTGCGCACATAGTTGACCGTAACATTCCTGCCCCGGTCATCGACGCCGTATTGCCGCAGCAGAAACATCAGCATCGCATCGGAATGCACGCGTTTGTGCCCAACCAGTTTTCCGCCCTGCCATACCGGTTCCAGCCGGCCTTCGACCGCGCGTTCGAAAGCGATATCCTTCAGCCGCGAAACGCTGAAGTCGATCGCGGCCTGCCAGGCCTGCCGGAATCCGGCACCCTGCGGGTGGTTGCGCAAATGATAGCAACTGACCGTCGACATATTGACAGCCTGTGCCGCCTGTTTGACCGACGCGGTTTGCGCCAAGGCTTCGATAAAGGCTTTTTGCCGGACTGGCGTCCATCCCTCATGCGTGCGCAGCGGAACGGGCTGAAAGTTCGAAATTTCGCTCGGCGGATTTTGCAGGGGAGGAGATCGTTTTGGCATGCACATAATGTAACCAATATGGTTAGTTTTGTCAAGAACAATTATGGAACATTGTTATGTCATGAACTGGGGTCTTTGAAATGCCAGTCATCGGTTATTGAGTGAATATGCAGCGGCTGCTTAGTTGGGGGCAGCTGACTGTCCGGTTTTATGCGGAAAATAGCAAAAGCTGCCGTTCGCTTCATTTCTTTTCAGCTCAGCAAATTAAATTGCCGACGCCATGCTGATCAAAGCAATGTCGCCTGAATTCAAGGATGACTTCGTGTTCAATATATATACCGCATTCACACACGCACCCTCCGGCCCAAACGTTTTTAGTTGTCGGCGGTAGGGGCCGTTGATCCAGCAGTCCTTTGGCGCAATGGTATAGCCGCGACCAGCCGCCACGCTCGAAAGCGCCTCTTCCAATTCGCTAAAATGGTCCATCCGGCGTAAAACGCTTGGCTTCCAGTTCGGCGCTTCCGCAAACCAACGACTGAATACATAATCATATTCGTCGTAGGTAATGAAAGGCGCGCCTTCTATGCGGTGCGGTGGATTGGCTTTGCCGCTGGACCCAAGCAAGACGAGTTCCTCTTGCGCTAGCTGCTCGCAGCCAAGCTCGGCAAGTTCGACTCCTCGAAACGTAATGCCGTATTCGACACGCCCTGACGTAACTGCGGTGACTACATCTTCATGCGTTCCAAAACTCAATTCGAGTGCGCGATCGGCAGGCATTGCAGCTAAGAGGTTGGGCATTAGCCGATAGCGACCAAAGCCGCTAACGCTGGCGATACGCAGCGGCAGCAGGTCACTTCTCGAAGCAAAGCGATTCTCTGCGCGGCTGATATCTTCAAGCGCCCGTGAAACCGTTTCAAAAAGCAATCGCCCGGCTTGAGTCATGCGTAACTGCCGTCCGATCCGCTCAAAAATCGCGGCACCCAACCGCGTTTCCAGTTGCTTGAGATCGTAGTGAATGGCTGATGGCGCCTTGCCCAAATGCCGGGCAGCCGCATTTATCCCACCGTGGCGGGCAACGGCTAGAAAACTGGCATAGCCGCGAGGATCGCTCATTATCATTCTATAAATTAGAATGGAAATAGCATCAAATCGTAATTTTCTAACAAGCATGGGCACCTTAGGAAGGGTTGAGAGGATCGCCCAATGTCAAAGTTGATCAATATCGTCGCCGCAACCGCACTACTTGCGGCAAGTCCTGCTGCATCCAATGCTGATGCGCAGAAACGTGTGACGCTAGATGATGCCGTCGGCCACTATTTCCGGGGCACGGAGAAGGGTGATCCTGAAGAAATCCGCCAAGGCTTCCTGACCGGCTCTGCGATGTATGGTATTCGAGCAGATACAGGGTTTCATGCCTATCCGATCCGCACATGGCGCGGCGCGATGGCCAAGGATCCCAAGCCGAAGCAAGGCGACAACACCAACCTTCTCGAACTGAAGGACGCTGGAAGAGAAACCGCTGTCGTCAAGGTAACGGCAAAGCGCGGGGATCGTGTTTTCACAGATTATATGCTGCTCTTGAATTACGGCACAGGATGGAAGATCGTCAGCAAAGTTTATGCAAATGCGAGTGCACCGAAAAATGCCGATCTGGCGGCGGCACGCGCACCCGTCGAGGCAAAAATTGCCTCTGACGCTGACTGGGACCCGACAAAACTTGCACGTTCGCTGCATACACGGGCCATGGTCTACTCTGTTCAAGAGCAAAATCTCGTCCTTGAGTCACCAGCAGAATGGGGGGCTCGATATTTGGAACGGCAGGCGCAAAAGGTTGCACCCTGTGTCGGAGCAATTGATCACATCGAAACCAGTGGTGACGTCGGCTATGCGCGCTGGCAGCTAAAGTGCACCGATGATGGTAGTGTTTGGCATGATCGCGCGCTCCTAATCCGGGATAAGGGTGAGTGGCGCATATTGGCGCTGAGTTATTCTGGGGACGAATGACTGATCGTCTGCTTTCAAAGCAAGAGACCATGTCCCGGAAGGTCCGAAAACTTGTCGGTTTTGGTCGCTCATCGACGAGCTGCTATTGCGGCAAGGCCTGCCGATATTATTGCCGTTGTCAGGTTTGCTTGGCTGTCTGCAAGGTAAGCCCGTATGTATATGGCGGCTGAATCGCCGGTTCGGAACGAGCTTATCGTTTGTTTTTCCCGCATCATGAAAGTGAAAAGCTGTTATACGTAATGGCTATGCTACTCCGTTTTAATTCTTCGGTATCTCAGAACCGCTCGCGCAGTTCCATGGGCCATATCATCATGGCGACGATACGCTTGAGCCAGTTCTTACGCACTACATACGTATATTCGATAATATTGGGGTGCACTGTCGTTCTGTTTGCGATGTCGGCCTGTTCGACGACGCGGCCAAACCCGTCCCTTGACGTTTCGAACAACCGTCGCATCGATTGTACCGCGCTTACGGATGCCCAGCGATCGACTTTTGCCATGTATGTCGTCAACACGAAGACGTTATCGGTTTGCAACCCGTCACGAGCAAAGCAGCGCTTTGCACCGGCTTCGACCTATAAAATTCCGCACGCTCTTCTGGCGCTGGATTACGCAATCGTTAGAGACGAGGATAAGCCGTTCAAATGGGACGGACGAGATAGAGGCGTAAAAGACTGGAACACGGATACCAGTCTTGCCGATGCTATTCCGTCTTCTACCGTATGGGTTTTTCAGCAGATTGCCGAGCGTCTCGGATCAAAGCGCGAAGCCGAAGGGGTTAGACGCTTTCAATACGGAAACGAAGAAACAGGCACAAGCGGCGACCTGCGACACTTTTGGCTTTCAGGGCCGCTGCGGATCAACGCGCTTGAGCAGATCGCATTTCTGGTGCGGCTGCGTGCAAAGAAACTTCCAGTAAAAAGGTCAAGCCAGGAGCGAACGATAGCGTTGCTTGAGACGGCTAGCTGCGGCCCGGCGTGCAAAGTCTACGGAAAAACCGGCGCAATGTTGCCGATCGACGATTCGGGCTTTTTGCGAAGCAACGATGAGACCTTGCTTCCTTCGGGCATGGAACGAACCGGCTGGTTCGTTGGCTGGGTTGAGCGATCCGACGCCGCAGGTGGTCCTATCGTCTTTGCTCATAATCTTGATTTGACGTTGCCCGATGCAATGGGCGCACGAACGGCCGTTGCCTATGAAATCCTGGCGTCGAACGGCGTCAAGGATATCACGCCATAAGACATATATGAAAGGACCAAAAGGGATGGGATCGCTTCAAGGCTGTCGCAAAGCGGATAATAGAAAACCCGACAAAAGTCGTTTTTGAAAGGCTTTGTCTGCAATTGCGCCTCACATTTCACGGTCCCGTTCGAAGCCTGTCTAAACCTCGCGCAGCCGCGGCATCAGTTCCACGAAATTGCAGGGCCGGTGGCGGCTGTCGAGCTGGTGGGCCAGGATCTTCGTCCAGCCGTCCTTCACCGCGCCGTTCGATCCGGGCAGGGCAAAGATATAGGTGCCGCGGGCCAGCACCGCACAGGCGCGGCTCTGGATCGTCGAGGTGCCGATCGTTTCATAGCTGAGCATGCGGAAGAGTTCGCCGAAACCGGGGATGTCCTTCGTCTTCACCCGATCAAGCGCTTCGGGCGTGATGTCGCGCCCGGTCAGGCCGGTGCCGCCGGTCAGGATCACGGCATCGACATATTCGGTATCGATCAACCCGTGCAGTCGGGCCACCAGTTTCGAAACATCGTCGCGTTCGATGACACGGTCGACCAGTTGATGCCCGGCATCGACGATATAATCGGCCAATATGTCGCCGCTGGTGTCATTTTCGTAGGTGCGCGTATCCGAAACCGTGATCAGCGCGATGTTGACCGGCTTGAACGGGCGGCTTTCATCGAGCGGCAAGGCTGCCTCCGCTGTTTGCTGCGATATTGGTCAGGCGCACCGATGCGACGCGACCGTCTTCGGGCACCTTGGGCCACAGATATTGGGCAAGGCCGGTCTTGCTGCCGCCGCTTTTGCCGGTCTGCACCTCATACATCCAGTAGTTGCGCAGGATGATCGAAACATAGCCGCGGGTTTCCCAAAAGGGGATCGATTCGATGAACAGCAAAGGATCGCCATTATCGCGTATCTCGCTGTTCCAGCGGATGACCGGGGCAGGGCCGGCATTATAGGCGGCGATCACCTTGGGCAGCAGGCCGCCGGTCGCGTTCATGTCGCGCAGTTTTTCGATATAGCTTTGGCCATATTCCAGATTGATGCTGGGCCGGTCGAGATCGCTCGAATTGAGGAAGGCGCCGCGGGCCCGCGCCATTTCCTGCGCCGTCGTCGGCTTGACCTGCATCAGGCCACGGGCACCCGCGCCGCTGATCACCGAGGTGCGGAACGCCGATTCCTGAAGGGCGTGGGCATAAACGAGAGTGGGGTCGATCCGCCACCCGCCCTGCGGTTTCCAGCTGGGCAGGGGATAGCGCGCCATCGGATCGATATTTTCACCGCGCGGGCCATAATGCCCCATCCATAGCTGGGTCGCGGGCAGATTCAGCGCACCCGCCAAACGGGCAAGCGCGGCATGCTGGCTATCTTCGCCGATCTTGGCCTGATAGCGCAAGGCTTCATCGGCAAGGCCGGTTTTGCCGACCGCAGCCAGCGCGATCGCCGACTGCACATTTTCCTTGGCGGTCAGCTGTTTCCAATCGGGCGCAACCCGCTTCTGCACTTTGGCGGCAACCGGTTCCATGCCCAGCGCTTCGGCCGCGAGCAGGCCGTAAAAGCTTTCCTGATAGCGTGCGGCCGCCTGAAGCCGCGGTTGCACCTGTTGCGGTTGCCGTGCGGCCATGGCGGCACGACTGCTCCAGAACAGGGCGGCTGCGCGCAATTCCTCGTTGTCGGTGGTGCGCGAAACCCGGTCGAACCCGGCAAAGGCCTCGGCGCGATCGCCCAGCCGCCAGCTGGCAAGCGCATGCACCCATTCCGCCTGTATGCCCCATTCGCCGCCTGCGGTTCGGGCGACGGCAGCGACGCGACGGGCGTTGCCGTCGTCATTCTCGATATAATAGGACCAGGCGACGCGGTAGCGCAGTTCGGCCAGGGCCGCTTGATCGAGCGTGCCGGCTTGTGCTTCCAGCAGGCTTTCCGCCCCCGCCGGGTTATCGGCCTTGATTTCCGCCTGCATGCGGTTGCGCAAACCGTTTCCGGAAAGACTGTTGGGAAGATCGCGTTTGGGCGCGCTGCCCAGATAGGAAAAACGTTTGGTGCCGGGGCGGACGGGAAGATCGATTGCACCGCGCTTTACAGCCATCGTTGCCAGCTTTTCGGCTTGGGGCAACCAGGGGGCGTCGTTCAGCAAAGCTTGTAACTGCGCGGCCTCGACCTTGGGCGAACCGGCGGCAAGATACAGTTCGGCGCGCGCCACAGCGTTTAGCGGGCCTTTCGGCCCGGCCTCGATCAGGCGTGCGGCTTCGTCCCATTTCCGGCCATCGATCGCCGAAAAGATCGCGGCAAGACTTTCCTTTTCCTTCTGGCTTGGTTGCCCGCCAATATCGGCCAGCAGATCGGGAGAGATCGGCTGGCGAAAGGAATCGGCCGTGGTTGCCGATGCCGGCGTGACGGCGAATGCGATCGAAGCCGAGAGGGCAACAAGGCTTGATTTTAAAACTAACTCTTTGATCACAAACGATTTTTCCTTAATATCCTTTGCAAATCCTGCCACGTCTGCGCCTTCAATATCGGACGTGCAAGCAAGGTTCGCGGATGAAATGTCGCTACGGCCGCCACGTTGCGGCCATCATGGTTAAAATCCGGTAAACCCGCGCGCGCCGTCATCAGATCCTTGGCCAACAGCGCTTCGCTGACGGCCGAACCGAGAAAAAGCAGTTTTTCGGGACGCGCAACGGAAATGTGATGCTTTGCAAAACCGGCCAAAGCCGCAATATCCTGCGCAGGCAGCGCCCCGCTCGCCGGGCGGCTGTGCGCAAGAGCGGCAATATACACATTTGCCAAATCATACCCGCAAGCGCGAATCATCGCTGTCAGCAATTCACCTGTCGCGCCATTGCCAAGGCTTGCGGCCGCCAGTTCGGCTTCCTCGGGAAAGTCGCAAAGCACCATCAATTCAGGATTTACGATTCCAACCGGCGCGGCAATATGGCGACTATATCCATTACCCGGCATCGTCGCATCAGCGGAAATCGCCTCAATCAACGCATCGAAATCCGAAGGCCATTCGGAACGCACAGGCTGAAACAACGTTGTGCCGGATGCCGCTTGTACGCTTATGTTCGCTTTGATTACCGAGGTTTTTTGAACGGCAGGCTCGGCCAGCCAGTTAACTGGATCGTCTAAGCAAAGATAATCGACCCCGGCCTCGCGCCACCAGGCAATTGTGGATTCGACAAGCTGAGTCCCCTGATCGGACGCGACGAGTTGCATAATGGTTTAACAGTCACCAGTTGACGTGAAGGTCAATTGCTTGGCATGACGAATCCTGTCAGTCGAGGCAAATACGGGATGGCCTGATAGCACGGCCATAAAAAGGAAGTAAGTTATGAGCGAACGGGAATCGATGCCCTATGATGTAGTCATCGTCGGTGGTGGACCGGCGGGTCTTTCGGCAGCTATTCGCTTGAAACAGATTAATCCTGAAATCACGGTTTGCATCCTTGAGAAAGGATCGGAAGTCGGTGCGCATATTCTTTCAGGTGCGGTGTTCGATCCAAAGGCGATCGATGAGTTGCTGCCGGACTGGAAAGATCAGGGCTGTCCTATGGCTGAAGTGAAAGTCACGGAAAACCATCACTGGATCCTATCGCGCAACAGAAAATACGGACTGCCGCATCTTGCACTGCCGCCTTTCATGCATAACAAGGGCACCTATACGGGCAGCTTGGCCAATCTGTGCCGCTGGCTGGCTGGGCAAGCTGAAAATCTGGGTGTCGAGATATTTCCTGGTTTTCCGGCAGCGGAAGTTCTTTATAACGAGGACGGCTCGGTAAAAGGCGTGGCCACCGGCGATATGGGCATTGCGCGCGATGGTAGTCATAAGAGCGATTACCAGCCTGGCATGGAGTTGCATGCCAAATATACCTTGTTTGCAGAAGGTGCGCGCGGATCCCTTACAAAGCAATTGAAGAAAAAGTTCGACCTCGAACAAGCCAGCCAGCCGCAGGTTTACGGTCTTGGTATGAAGGAATTGTGGGATATCGATCCTGACAAACATGTACCCGGCAAAGTCGTTCATACTCAAGGCTGGCCGCTTTCGGAAAGCGAAAGCTGGGGCGGTGGATTTATCTATCATCAGGCCAATAACCAAGTTGCAATCGGCTTCGTCGTGGCTCTCGATTATCGCAATCCTTATGTTTTTCCTTTCGAGGAATTTC
>JBOFLS010000026.1:0-15462 GCA_051657985.1 Sphingorhabdus sp.
GCGCACTTGAGCAGCTGGCGCTGATGTGTCTGCAGGCGGGTCTTGGACTCTCGCGGGAAGACACATTAAGCTATACGCGCACGATGATCGACGTCGTCATCCAGTTGCGACGCGATTCCGGTCAACGCTTTTTCGAAGACATCGCAATTCTCTAGAATTTTTCCGTTTTAGATTGAGGCATATTCAAACCCGTTCGTCCTTGGCCTTCGCTGGAGCAGGCTCTGAGCAGCTGTTAAGCCGCAGGCTGAACAGCGTCTCGAAGGACCGCAGGGCTTCGATACGGCACCTCGCTTCGCTCGGCACCTACTCAGCACGAACGGAATTGGTGCCTCAATCTAAAATGCAAAAACTCTGGTTGCAGCGGGGTGGGGATTGCCGAGGCGGTGCTGGCAGTGCTGCCTTGACAGACCCCACCCCAACCCCGTGGAGCCTCTCGGATCAGTCCGGGGGACCGATCCCTCCACGCCTAAAGGGGAGGGGCTTGATTCAAGCTAAATCGGAAAGGCTCTAATGCAACCGTCGGCAGCGGCAGATGTAGACTTTTAAAAGTTACTTTCCTGTTCAGCCGCTCTTTGCAATTTCTCAGCCTCGCTCAACGGCGGCGGCGCCAGCTGTTCTCTCGTCAGTTTTTTTGGCGTCGGCTCTGATGCCTGTGTCGGCTCCGCGGTTGCTTTTTGATTATCCGTCGTGCCTTCACTTTGCTTAATCGGGGCTTGCTGCAAAGCTGAAATATCCGGATCCGCCGCAATTTGAACCGAATCTGCGTTCGTGCGCTTGTCGGAACTTGCTGCCCTATCCTCGAGCATGAAGGCATACATACTGCCACCAACCGCGATAAACGCAGCAACTGAGAAAACAGCTGTTTTCATTCTAAAAGACATAAAGCGTTTCGCTTTCGGATCGAACGGCGGGTCGCGATCTATTGTAATAGACTAGAAGTTAACGGTTGCTTTTCAAAAAGCAACATAGCGTTCGATTTTCGATATATGTTGGAATGAGGTTATCACAGCCTTTTAGGGTCCGGACCCTAATCTGCAGCCCTCTGGGCGATCCAGGATCGGCATTGGGGGCCGACATGAATCCCGCTTTGGCCTCGCGCACCGCTTACCGGCACTATTTTTCTTGGTACCGAATACAAGGCTCGTGACCGAAGCTTGCAATCGCGGTAGCTCGCCTTGAATAGCGCGCATGGTCCCTTCGACAGGCTCAGGACAGGGCTTGGCGCTGCCGTGTAGGGTCTGTCTCGTAGTTTCCTCCGCTGTGATGATGACGCATCTACACCATCATAGGATGGGATCAAAAACTTAAAGGCAATCATATCCTTGAAATGTAGGATTTCATTTGCTTAAGCAAAAACATCGCTCTTTGACATTGTTGGCTTGCCTGAACCATTGTCTCAAAGTCGCTCGTCCGCATAAACGGTTCAACGACAGAATCGCACATTTCAACGTAAATACGCGCTTGCCTGTCATCAAGTTGTCGCCTGCACACCGCGCATTCACTCCCGCCTTCGCCAAGGCTAGGGCGGACAGGCCCGCTATCTTCTTCTGTCACCTTACCGACGTAACCGTCCGCGGGGCTTTGAGAGCATACAAGCGTTCGATGCGCTGGGCCGGGTCTAGCCGAAAGTGTTCTCATGCACGGCTACGGATACGCCGACGCGTCCATGTCATCCGCTCATCGAGGCGTTAAGGAGCAGTGTTTCGTTCAAAGATTTAGCCGTGGACAGCGCAGCGGCTCTGACTTGGGGAAGGCTTCTCTCACTTGAGACTATGACAATTCTTGTGATTAAAGATACTTGATCAGGCAGGAAATCTTGAAAATCAAAGAATTTGGCGCACCCAAGAGGATTCGAACCTCTGACCTCTGCCTTCGGAGGGCAGCGCTCTATCCAGCTGAGCTATGGGTGCCTTTGTCTAAAGGCGCGGTTAGCAGGCGCTGGGGCAGGGGGCTAGCCCCTTTTTCCAAAGTTTTATTATGCGCAGGCAAATTTAATCATCCGATTAAATAGATGCTTGACTCACGATACCGGTCAGTCGACTTTTCAGGCAAACAATTGGAGAAACCCGAAATGACGCTGTTCGAAATTCCCGCAGAGATAAGAGATTATCTTGCGGAACTCGACGATTTTATCGATCATGAAATCAAGCCGATCGAGTTGCGGGACGATAATATCCGGTTCTTTGACCATAGACGCGAACATGCGCGTACCGACTGGGATAATGAAGGTATGCCGCGGCATGAATGGGAAGAATTGTTACGTGAGATGCGACAGGTCGCAGATAGCGCGGGGCATTATCGCTTTGCGCTGCCAAAGGAATATGGCGGCAAGGACGGTTCGCATTTGGCAATGGCTTGTATCCGCGAACATCTGGCAGCAAAGGGATTGGGCCTGCATAACGACCTGCAGAATGAATCGAGCATCGTTGGCAATCTCGTTCAGCCATTGATGGTACGCGATTTCGGCACGGAAGAGCAAAAGGCGGAATATATACCGGCAATGCTACGCGGGGAAATGCGCTGGACCTTTGGTCTAACCGAGGAACATCACGGATCGGATGCAACTTGGATGGATACGCGTGCCATACCCGAAAGGCGCAACGACGTTGATGGATGGCTGATCAACGGCAACAAAATGTGGACCACGGGTAGCCATGTCGCAACGCATTGCATGGTCTTTGCGCGGCATTCGGGCGAGGATGGCAACGCCCGCGGAATTGGCTGTTTTCTAGTGCCGACCAATACGCAAGGGTTCGAGGTCGGCGAATATCTGTGGACGTTCAATATGCCGACCGACCATCCTAAGGTATCACTGACCGATGTCTGGATACCGGGCCATCTGGTGCTAGGCGATCTCGATTTCGGTCTCGCCTGTGCGCAGCATTTTGTTCATGAAAACCGTATAAGGCAGGCGGCAAGTTCGCTGGGTGCGGCGCAATATTGCATCAATGAAAGCGTGAAATATGCCAAGGAACGCAAGCCTTTTGGTAAACCGCTTGCCGTCAATCAGGCGATTCAGTTTCCGCTGGTCGAATTGCATACTGAGGCCGCAATGCTGCGCCAGCTGATCTATGCGACAAGCGCCAAGATGGATACCATGCCAAAAACCGAGGTCGCCAAACAACTGTCGGATGTTATTTCGATGTGCAATTACCGCGCGAACCGGCTGTGCTGCAATGCGGCCGACACGGCGATGCAAGTTCATGGCGGCATAGGCTATTCGCGGCACAAACCGTTCGAGCATATCTATCGTCATCATCGCCGCTACCGGATTACCGAAGGATCGGAGGAGATACAGATGCGCAAAGTGGCCGGGCATCTGTTCGGTTTCATGAGTAAGAAGTGATGCAACAGGCACAGGATTTTTACGATGAGAGCGCGGCATTGGCCGAACTGATTGCGCCCTTGTCTGAAACCGATCTCAAGCGTGAAACATTGTTCAAATGCTGGACGATCAACGAAATTCTGCGTCATCTGCACGTCTGGAATATCGCTGCCGCATGCTCGATCGAGGGGGAGGAAGCGTTCGGCCGGTTCATGCAGCAACTGACGCGCGGCAAAAGCGGACGGTGGTTTACCGATTATGAGGCTGCGTATCTTGAAGGGCTATCGGGCCATGCGTTGGTTGCAGCTTGGCGGCGGCAATATGAAACTTTGACTACCGCTTTTCGTACCGTCGATCCCAAGACAAGACTGAAATGGGTAGGGCCCGATATGAGCGCACTCTCTTCGGTCACGGCACGATTGATGGAAACATGGGCGCATGCGCAGGCGGTCTACGATATACTCGGGGTTGATCGGATCGATACCGACCGGATCGGCAATATCGTACGTCTGGGCGTGAATACCTATGATTGGACTTTTAGAAACCGTAAGGAAGAGCCGCCTGGGCCAATGCCGCGCTTGCGGCTCAAGGCACCGTCCGGTTCGATCTGGGAATATGGTGCGGATAATGATGAAGGCGGCAATCTGATCGAGGGAAATGCCAGCGAATTCTGTCAGGTCGTGACTCAATGTCGCAATATTTCCGATACGGCTTTGTCGGTTCATGGCCCTGCGGCAACCCGCTGGATGGCGGTCGCGCAGTGTTTTGCGGGGCCGCCCAACGATCCGCCGCAAGCGGGTACGCGCCGCCGGGCGTAAAATCCGGTGCGGGTTATCGATTCGAATCTGGACGATTCCATCAAATCCGCTAGAGAAGCCGGGAATGAACGACGCCGAACCGATCAACACAAGCTACAAGCTGACCCGCAGCGCGGGGGGGCTGTGGGAAAGACTGCAAGTTTACTGGCAAAAACGATGGTTTCGCTGGGCAAGCTATGCGCTGGGTGCCTTTCTGCTATTCTATCTGCTGCTTTGGGTTGCCGTATTGCGGACGATGCCCGATGCCGAAGCTTTGGTTGAATATGAATCGCCGCTGCCGACGGTGGTGCGCGATATTAACGGCGAACCGTTTCATAGCTATGCCCGCGAACGGCGCGTGCAACTGGAATATGCCGATTTTCCGCCCTTGCTGATCCGCGCTTATTTGTCGGCGGAAGACAAGAATTTTTTCAGCCATGGCGGCATTGATTATGTCGGCGTTCTGGTTGCGATTTACGATAATCTTACCAGCACGGGGCGATCGCGCGGGGCGTCGACGATCACACAGCAGGTCGCGAAAAACCTGCTTTTGACGAATGAATACAGCTATACCCGTAAGATCAAGGAAGCAATTCTCGCTTATCGCATCGAGAATGTCTTAACCAAACAGCAAATTTTATCATTATATATGAATGAAATAGCTCTTGGACGGCAAGCCTTTGGCGTCGAGGCTGCGGCGCAGGCCTATTTCGGCAAGAGCGCCGAAGAACTTCAACTGCACGAAATGGCGTTTCTGGCAACGCTGCCCAAAGCACCTGAAAAGTACAGCCGTGCCCGATATGCGCAGGAAACACTTGCACGGCGCAACTGGATACTGAACGAGATGGTTTCCAACGGCTGGGTGACGCGGGCCCAAGCCGCCGAAGCCCAAGCAATGCCCTTGACCTTGATTCCGCGCCAAGCCCAATATGGCAGCGATGGCGGCTATTTTGCCGAAGAGGTACGCCGCCAGTTGATCGAGCGTTTCGGCGAGACTGCGGAAAAAGGGCCATATAGCGTTTATGCTGGCGGGCTTTGGGTGCGATCCTCGCTGCACCCACGCTATCAGGAACTAACGACCAAGGCGCTGCGCGACGGCCTGCTGCGCTATCATGCCGGGCGGGGATGGACGAAGCCGATCGCGACGATCCCGATGGATGACGGCAAATGGCAGGGCCGGCTTGCCAGTTCGAATATCGGCATCAGCTACAGCAACTGGCGTATCGCGGTCGCGATCCGGCAGCGTGGCGGTGGTGCCGAGATCGGTTTTGCCAATGGCGATACCGGCAATCTGGTCGGCGCGCCTGCCGGTTTGAAGGCGGGCGATATCATAGCGGTTGCCCCGTTGGGTGGACCGAACTTTCAGCTGCGCACCGTTCCCGATGTCGGTGGCGGGATGGTGGTGCAAAACCCGGTAAACGGGCGTATATTGGCCATGCAGGGCGGATTCGATGCGCGTATCTCCAGTTTCAACCGCGCAACGCAGGCGCAGCGTCAGCCTGGCTCGACGATCAAGCCATTCGTTTATGCAACCGCGCTGGATAATGGCATGACCCCGACCTCGATCATCGTCGACGGGCCTTATTGCGTGTGGCAATCGGCATCGCTTGGTCGCAAATGTTTCCGCAATTTCGGCGGCGGCGGCGGGGCCGGGCCGCAAACGATGCGCTGGGGCCTCGAACAGTCCCGCAATCTGATGACGGTGCGTGCGGCAAACGATGCCGGCATGGATAATGTTTCGAAGACGTTTTCGGCCGTGAATATCGGCGACTATCCGCCCTATCTCGCTTTTGCCTTGGGCGCGGGCGATACCACGGTTGCTAAGATGACCAACGCCTATTCGATGCTGGTCAATCATGGCCGTGAATTGAAACCGACGGTTATCGATTATGCCCAGTCGCGCACCGGCAAGGTCATTTGGCCGAAAGACTGGAAGGCATGCCAACGTTGCAACATGCCCGATTGGGACGGGCAGGCAATGCCGCGTTTCAAACCGGGCGGGAAGCAGGTGATGGACCCGGTAACCGCCTATCAGGTGGTCCATATGCTCGAAGGCGTTATCCAGCGCGGAACGGCGACGATCCTGCGCGACCTCGACCGGCCGATCTTCGGCAAGACGGGAACCAGCACCGGTCCGACCAATGTCTGGTTCGTCGGCGGCGCACCCAATCTGGTGGCGGGCGTCTATCTCGGCTTCGACCAGCCCAAACCGATGGGCGGTTATGCCCAGGGCGGGTCGGTTGCAGCGCCGATCTTCAAGCAGTTCGCACGCGAGGCGTTTGTCGGGATGCCGGTGCTGCCTTTCACTGCGCCCGAAGGGGTAAGAATGGTCCGCGTCGATCGCAAATCGGGAAAACGCGTCTATGGCGGCTGGCCCAGCGACGATCCCAAGGGCGGGGTGATCTGGGAAGCCTTCAAGGCCGAGACCGAGCCGAAACGCAGCGTCCGGTCGGACGAGGTGGAAAAGAAAAGCGATAGGCCGAAGAGGAAAGCTGCAAACAGGACGTCTGCTTCGTCGGATACCGACGCTGCGCAAGGCAACAGCCAGTCAACCGTACCCCGCGATCAGGATTTCGTCACCAAAGAAGGCGGAATATATTAGGGTCTGTAAAGACTTCAGGATATAATGAATTCAGTTACAATATCTTCGTCATTCCCGCCTTTGTGGCGATAACAAGATTCTATAAAATTTCAGATCCCGACATTAACGTAAAATCGCGTTTCACGCTTGCTGACATCAGCCAAATGTAACCTTTTCTTAAGCATTTTTCTTCAGAACCATTTCGCGAAAAGGCGGTAAAATCCTCCATGTTCGGGAATGCAAAGATGAAGACTGTTTTCAAGCTTGGATATGGCGCACTGATGCTGGCAAGTGCGGCCTTGATCAGTGGTGCAGCGCAGGCATCGGCTTTGGTGGCGGCAACCAATTCGGTCGTTCTATCCAGCGAAGCGATGATCGAACGGACCGAAATCGGTGCCGATGGCAAAGAGCGCATCGTCATCAAGCCGCCCAAGGACGTGATCGTCGTTCCCGGCGACAAAGTTATCTTCACGCTGAAATACGCCAACAACAGCGCCGAACCAGCAAGCGGCTTTCGGGCGACGAATCCGATGCCGGGGCCGGTCCAGTTTGTCAGTGCCGGGGAAACGTGGGCCGAAGTATCGGTCGATGGCGGAACGACATGGGGTAAGCTTGAGCAGTTGAAAGTCAGCAAGGCGGCAGGCGAAGGCCTTCCAGCCGAACCGCGCCCTGCAAGCGCTGAAGACGTCACGCATGTTCGCTGGATCTTTGCCGATGCGATCGCGCCGGGCAGCAAAGGTTCGGTCTCGTTTCGCGGTGTTGTGAAATAAGGCGTAAAGAACACGCCTCGCAAACGTCCCGTGCTGACACAGCGGAGCATTGGCAACCGCGAAAATCCATAGTAAACAGCATCCATCCTCTTGTTAACCTATTTTTCGGCTGGCATTCTTGAAAATAGCTGCGCAGCCTCAGGGTGAAGACCCTTAGGTTTACAGATCTGGAGCGATAGCTGTGCGTATAACTGGCAAAACCATCAACATGTTAATGGCGTTCGGCGCCGTCTGCGCATTGCCGCTGGCTCTGACAGCCTGCGGCGGAACGAATGACGGCAAGGACGACGTGGCATCCCTCGACGATAATCTGACGGGCAAGGGCAGCGATCCGGCAATGACGGCGGCGCTCAATGAAAAGATCCTCGTCGATCCCGAACTGACCGAAAGCTCGGGCGCCAATATGGTACGCGCAGCCGACAAGCCGCTGGACGGCAAAGTGCCTGCCGATACCGCCTATGAAGGATCGACCGCCTCGATCGAGGAGCTGGACAGCGGCAAACTGATGCGTGCACCCGCACCGCGTGTGGTTTCGGGCGAAGATTGCCGCAATTGTTCAGGCGGGGCTGAAACGCTTGAGGAACGTGCGGTGGCCCAAGGCGTCAAGCGCGGCAAGGGTACGTGCGAGGCCAAGCTGCAATATGGGGCGGGCTGGGCAAACCGCATGCCGCCCGAATTTCCCGTCTATCCGCGTGGTCGCGTGAAAGAAGCGGCCGGTGTCGATGGCGGCATCTGCGACATCCGTGTCGTCAGCTTTACGACCTCGGCCGGGCGTCAGGCGGTTGCCGACTATTATTACACGCGCGCCCGGCGCAGCGGTTTCACCGCCGATCATGAAGTGCGCGACGGCGAACATATGCTTGGCGGCACGCGCGACAATGACGGCGGCGCCTATGTTGTTACCATGACGGCTCTATCGGGCGGCGGTACGCAGGTCGATATCGTGGCCAACAACGGACGATAAGTTTTCAGATTTCCGGTTCCGAAACGACTTGGGGGGCCTTGGCCCCCCAATTTCTTTTGAGTAAAGCAACAGGGCTGGCCTTTATCGTAACTGGCGCTAATGCAGGCAGAATGAACAAGGCCGAACCCGCCATTCGTCACTTCACCGTTGTGCCAGATGATGATGGCATTCGTTTGGACCGCTGGTTCAAGCGGCACCTGCCCGATGCGAGCTTTAATCTGGTTTCGCGCTGGGCACGGACGGGGCAGCTGCGCGTCGACGGCAAGCGCGCAACGCCGGGGGATCGGGTGCTTGCGGGGCAAGAGATACGCGTGCCGCCTGCTGAGGCCGTATCTGCCAAGCCAGGGCGCCCGGTGCGAAAGCGGGTGGAACTTTCGCCCGATCTGATCGAATTTGCACAAGGACTGGTCATCCACAAGGATGCCGCCGCGCTGGTGATCAACAAGCCGCCGGGTTTAGCGACGCAGGGCGGCACCAAGACCGAAAGCCATGTCGACGGCCTGCTCGATGCGTTGTGTTTCGAGCTGGAGACCCGGCCGAAGCTGGTCCACAGGCTTGACAAGGATACGTCAGGGGCGCTGCTGCTGGCACGCACGGCCCGTGCGGCGGGGCATTTTTCCAAGGCCTTTTCGTCGCGCACCGCACGCAAGGTCTATTGGGCCCTGATTGTCGGTGTGCCCGATATCTACGACGGTTTCATCGATCTGCCGCTTGCCAAGCAACCGGGTACCGGCGGCGAAAAAATGCATGTCGATGAGAAAGAAGGGCAGGCCGCGCGCAGCCGCTACCGCGTTATCGAACGGGCGGGCAATCGTGCCTGCTGGGTCGAGCTGCAACCCTATACCGGGCGCACGCATCAGCTGCGCGTGCACATGGCGGCAATTGGGCATCCAATCGTCGGCGATGGCAAATATGGCGGCAAGGATGCTTTTCTAACCGGCACGATCAGTCGCAAGATGCACCTGCACGCGCGGCGTATCCGTATCGATCATCCCGATGGTCATCATGTCGACGTCCGCGCGGATCTGCCGCCGCATATGGCGGAAAGCTTTGCCGATCTGGGTCTTGATCTGGAACTGGGCGATGCCCTGCCCCTTGATGAGCCCAAGAAATCCGCCACGCCGGAAGGCAAACGGCGCGCCGCTGCTGCCCGCGCCAAGGATGCGCGCAAGGAACGCAAGGGCGAACGGCGAAGCCGGGGGAAGACATCCGATCAGGCAAAGAAACCAATGAAAAAACGAAAATGACCAAGGGTTTCAATCATGCACCCTGATCCCAAATTTCGCCTTAAAGGCAATGATGCCGATCAGCGCGCGACTATGGAGGCGCTAATCGCTGAGATCGGTTTCGGTATGGTGTTTGCGCAGACGCCCCACGGGCCCCGTGTCGGGCAGACCGCGTTGTTTTCAACAGGTGACGGTGCGGTGCAGTTTCATCTGGCAAACGGCAATGCGCTGACACGGCATCTTGCAGGCACGGATGCGCTGGTCGTCGTCAACGGGCCCGATGCCTATATC
The DNA here is from genome assembly GCA_051657985.1 of Sphingorhabdus sp. Taxonomy (GTDB): domain Bacteria; phylum Pseudomonadota; class Alphaproteobacteria; order Sphingomonadales; family Sphingomonadaceae; genus Sphingorhabdus_B. The sequence goes on from JBOFLS010000026.1 coordinate 9,955, forward strand.
AGTCCGGATTGGTATGAAGCGGCCGATCAGGTGGGGACTTGGAATTATATCAGCATCGAACTGGAAGGGCCGGTGCGCGCGATGGATCGCGACGGGCTGGTGGCCTTGCTCGACGATCTGTCGGCGGTGAACGAGGCCCGGCTGTTACCCAAAACGCCGTGGACACGCGACAAGATGGACGCGGCCAAATTCAGCCGCATGCTGGGGGGTATTACCGGTTTCGAAATGGAAATTTACGCCTGGCGGCCAACCTTCAAACTGTCGCAGAACAAGCCCGCGACCGATAGGCTGAAAGCGGCCGACCAGCTGGAAAAGCTTGGTAAGCGCGCGCTGGCGCATCTGATGCGCGAGTGGGTCTAAATGACGCGTCTCGCCATCTTCGACTGCGACGGCACACTGGTCGACAGCCAGGCCAATATATGCATGGCGATGGAACATGCCTTTGAAGAGGCCAATATGGCCGCACCGCCGCGCCAGGCGGTACGACGGATCGTTGGCCTTAGCCTGGTCGAGGCGATGCGGCAGCTATTACCCCAAGCTGATGATATCCTCCACCGCGATATGGCCGAACGCTACAAACAGGCTTTTCATAAATTGCGCGGCAATGGCCTGATCGATGAACCGCTTTATGAGGGGATTTCAGCTCTTTTAAGCGAGCTCAATGAAAAGGGTTGGTTGTTGGGCGTCGCAACCGGCAAATCCGATCGCGGTCTGGCGAAGTGCCTCGATCATCATGGCATTACCAATCTTTTCGTAACGCTGCAGACGGCCGACCGCCACCCATCGAAACCGCATCCGTCGATGATCCATCAGGCGCTGGCCGATAGCGGGGCGGAAGCGGCACAGGCGGTGATGATCGGCGATACCCTATATGACATCCATATGGGCCGTGCTGCGGGCTGCCGGACAATCGGCGTTGGCTGGGGTTATCATCCGCTGGATGAGCTGCGCGGAGCCGGCGCCGATCATGTGGTCGAGACGATGGAGGAATTGATGCAGGCGTTGGAATATAAGCCATGACCGGTGATGAACGCGAAGCGCTGGCGAAAAAGCGTTTCTTCCTGCTCAGCGCGATGCGGTTCGCTTCGATTGTGTTCGTAATGCTGGGTATCGCGAATATCGGTGGCCGATTTGTGCCAGAGGCATCGCCAACACTGGGCTATGGGTTTCTCATAATCGGCACTATCCACTTCTTCCTCATGCCATCAACCATGAAGAAAATATGGGCCAGGCAGGATGCAGGGCACGATTGATCGATGCGCCGTTTCTGGAAAGACGTCAGCCTTGAACGAGGAGCGCAAGGGCAAGGCATTCGCCTCGATGGGCGTGCGCTGAAGACCCCGAAGAAGAATGCATTCTATCTGCCAACTGCGGCGCTTGCCGATGCGGTGGCTGAAGAATGGTCCGCCGTTGGAGAACAAATCGACCCCGCGCAAATGCCGATGACCGGTTTTGCCAATGCCGCCATCGACCATGTTGCCGCGGACCCCGCCGGTTTCGCCGCCCTGATTGCGGCTTATGCCGAAAACGACGCCTTCTGCTATCGCGCCGAAGCTACGGACGCGCTTGCAAAGCGGCAGGCGGAGGTCTGGGACCCATGGCTCGATTGGGCGAAAGGGCGTTACAATGTGTCCTTCACGCTTGTCGAAGGCATTATGCATCAGCCGCAACCGATAGCGACGCTGGAAAAACTAAGCGCCGCAGTCGCAGCACAAGATATGTTCGAGCTGGCAGCCATGGCAAAGCTCGCCCATCTCTCCGGCTCGTTGATCGCCGTGCTGGCCTTGGTGGAGCGGGCGGGGAGGGCGGAGATCTTGTGGCAGGCCGCTTGTCTCGATGAGCTTTGGCAAGAGGAATTATGGGGCAGCGATTACTGGGCGCAAAAAAACCGCACCGATCGCGAGGCCGAATTCATGCAGGCGGCACGATTTCTGCATTTGCTACGCAACTAAAGGTTGAAGCACGGCACCGTAGTCCTGAGCCTGTCGAAGGGCGCTACCGCTGATAGGCACCGTTGGCCTTCGGCCAACTTCGCTTCCGACGGGCTCAGGGCTAGGGTACTGAATGATGGTATCGCATTCTATGTTCATCAATACGGAACGCGCCTCCATCCCGCGCGTTTCCCGTCGGACACTTGCCAGCAGGACCATTCCATGCCCAAAATATCAGCGATCTTCGATACCCGTCGCGAAGCCGAAATGGCGGTCGAGCACTTGGTTCAGCAACTCGAAATCGAACGCAGCTATATATTCATTGCACCGGTTTCCGATGAAAACAGTGCGGGCGTCGAGGTCGCTGGCAGCGACGCGAAGCGCGACGGGCTTCAGGAACCTTCAGGCGACGAAGCGGCGTTGAATGGTCAGATCGAGGTTTCACTGGATCGCGATGAAGGCGACGAACAGGCCGTGCGCGATACATTTGAAGAATTCAAGGCGACGGATATAAAAGTGAGTTGATTTCATCGCTCCTACTTCCGCGGGGACGATGATTTTCGTCAGCCCGCCACCATATCCCTGACGAATCCGATCAACCCTTTTTGCCGTCGCCGCTTCAGCCGCTCCGCGGTCAATATCTGGCGAACCTGTGTGAAGCAGCGATCGACATTGTCGTTTACCAGCACATAGTCATAGCCGTCCCAATGCCCGATTTCGGATTTGGCACGCGCCATGCGGTCTTCGATCACCGCATCGGTATCTTGCGCGCGGGCATGCAAGCGTCGGTCGAGTTCCTCTATCGACGGAGGAAGGATGAAAACCCGCACGACATCCGGACCAGCCTCTTGATAGAGCTGTTGCGCACCTTGCCAGTCGATATCAAACAGCACATCGCAGCCGGCAGCAAGCGCCGCCTCAACCGGTTCCTTGGGCGTACCGTAACGATGGCCGAAGACATGCGCCCATTCGAGAAACTTTCCGTCCTTGGCCATTTTCTTGAAGGTCGGTTCATCGACGAAAAAATAATCCTTGCCGTCGCTTTCGCCCGGCCGCGGCGGCCGCGTGGTGTAGGAAACCGACAGACTGACTTCAGGGTCGGCGGCAAGCAGCATGCGCGACAGCGTCGATTTACCTGCACCCGAAGGTGAGGAGAGCACGAATAACAATCCGCGCCGTTCGATCTTTGAAGAGCTGGTCTTGTCGCTATCGGCCATAACCGCTACTGGTCGATGTGGGGGCAGGGCGTCAAGCGTGTTTTCAATCACTAATAGCGTTCGTGCTGGGTAGGTGCCGAACCGTAGGTGAGGTGTCGTATCGAAGCATACCTCGATACGCCCTTCAGCCAAAAAGCTTCAGGGCTACTCAGGACGAACGGACTAAGAGTAGGTTAAGGGGGAAACCGATATGAATTGGCCACTGCGCATCAGCAAATTCAGCACGCTGATAGCATTCATCCTGTTTGCCGCATTTGGCGCGATCCTGTGGAGCATGGGCCGTCCGCCGATCTGCGCCTGCGGTGAGGTGAAACTGCTCCATCTCGTCGTTCAATCGAGCGAAAACAGCCAGCATCTAGCCGATTGGTATACGCCAAGTCACATCATTCATGGTTTTCTTTTCTATGGCTTGGGTCATTTACTACGCAAGAAATGGCCTGCATTGTTCCCGCTGGGCGTTGCGGTGGCGATGGCCATCCTGATCGAAGGCGCATGGGAGGTACTGGAAAATTCCCCCATTATCATCGATCGCTACCGCGAAGTGACGATCAGCTGGGGCTATGCCGGCGACAGCATCGTCAACAGCCTGGCCGATATCGTCTGGATGCTGGTCGGTTTCTTCATGGCCTCACGCCTGCCTTGGAAAGCCACTCTCACCATCGCTTTGTTCTTCGAAGCTTTTGTCGGCTGGATGATCCGCGACAATTTGACGCTCAATGTGATGATGCTGACGGCACCGCTGGAGAGCGTGAAGGAATGGCAGGCGGGGGCAAGTGGGTATTGGGTGACGGGGAAAAGCTAAAGCTTCCTATCTTTTCTGTTATCGTAAAGCTTTTTCGCTAAAAACGCCCCGCCAACCAACAGTGCCCCGGGTATAGACCGCGTTGCTATCCGTGTTGCCGCAATACCAAGGCCCGCACCCATCAGCCCGCTTCCGCGCTTGCGTCCAATAGCTTTACCAATAAGAGCTCCAGCGATAGTTTTCAACAAGGGCATGTGGATAACTCCATTTATCAACAACGTTAAATCATATCTCCCGCCTTGACATGGGTATCGAAGGTAGCCGCGTCAACCATGCCCGATGCCAGCGCCGCTTCGCGCAGCGTTGTTCCCTCCCTATGCGCCTGCTTGGCGATCTTGGCAGCGTTGTCATAACCGATCACCGGTGCCAGTGCGGTCACCAGCATTAGCGATCGATCGACCAGTTCGGCAATCCGCTCACGATTGGGCTCGATCCCTTCAACGCCGTTTTTGGCGAAGGTTTCCATGCCGATGCTCAACAGCTCTATAGAACGTAGCACATTGGCCCCGACCAGCGGTTTGAACACGTTAAGCTCCAGATGCCCCTGCATCCCGCCTATCGTCACAGCTTGATGGTTGCCGATCACCTGCGCCGCAACCATCGTCAGCATCTCGCACTGGGTCGGGTTGACCTTTCCCGGCATGATCGAACTGCCGGGTTCGTTTTCGGGCAAGATCAGTTCGCCCAATCCTGAACGCGGACCGGAACCGAGCAGGCGAATGTCGTTGGCAATCTTGGTCAGACTGACGGCGAGGGTGTTGAGCTGGCCGTGAAACGATACAAGACCGTCATGCGTTGCCAGTGCTTCGAACTTGTTCTGCGCCGGCTGAAAGGGAATGCCGGTTGTCTTGCTTACTTCAGCGGCTATTGCCGCATCGAATCCTTTTGGTGCGTTCAGCCCAGTACCCACCGCTGTGCCGCCCTGTGCCAGTTTCTGCACATTGTGTACTATTGCGCCCTCGATACGGTTTTTCGCGGCGATCAGTTGGGCGACATAAGCGGAGAATTCCTGGCCCAGGGTAAGCGGTGTCGCATCCTGCAGATGGGTACGACCGATCTTGACGATATTTTCCCACTTTGCAGCCTTTGCCGCCAGCGCATCGGTAAGGCGGGCAAGCGCCGGCAGCATGTCGCGATGCGTTGCAAGCGCTACAGCAATGTGGATTGCCGTAGGAAAACTGTCGTTCGACGATTGTCCCATGTTGCAATGATCGTTAGGATGGACAGGCACCTTGCCGCCTCGCGTACCCGTGAACGCTTCATTGGCGATCCCGGCGATTACTTCATTCACATTCATATTCGATTGGGTGCCACTGCCCGTTTGCCAAATGGTCAGCGGGAACTGATCGTCATGCCTGCTTTTGAGGATGGCGTCTGCCGCAGTCACGATCGCATCGGCTGTTTCAGGGGGCATGGCCCCCGAGGCTTTGTGTGCGAGCGCCGCAGCGCGCTTTACATGTGCCAAGCCATGGATGATCCCCAGCGGCATCCGTTCATGCGACGGAAACGGGAAGTTGCCGATGCTTCGCTGTGTCTGCGCCCCCCAATAGACTTCGGC
>JBOFLS010000027.1:0-2973 GCA_051657985.1 Sphingorhabdus sp.
ATCTGGTTTCACTTGAAGATTTTTCATTTGCCGAACCAATGTCATCCTATATGTTCGACCGTCTTCGTAGAGATGTGACATATTCTGTTACGTTGTCTGACGGTAATCCCGCACCTGCTTGGATCAAGATTTATCAAGATCCCGCAACCGGCGAAGCGTTCGTTGCGGGCACTCCCCCTGAAAATTATTTCGGTTATCTCGATCTTCAAATTACCGGAAGCGTTGGTTTGCAATCGGGAACAGCTTCATTCCGTTTAACAGTTGACCCGGTCAACGATGCGCCGAAGCTGGTCAGTCTCTACGAAGATCAGTTCGTTAATGCAGGGAATTTCCAATTTGCTCTTCCAGCAGGCAATTTCACTGATGTCGAAAGCGATGCGATTACGCTTTCGGTATCGCTGGCCGACGGTAGTCCGCTGCCGAGTTGGCTGACATTTGACGGCTCCAATGTCTCGGGACAAAGTCCAGCGGGTTTTGAAGGCCTGCTCGAAATTTTGGTGGAAGCAAGCGACGGCAACCTGTCCACGGCAACGGTGTTCAGCCTCGTCGTCGAGCAATCCTCGAATGCGGCACCGGAATTGACATCTCCGCTATCCGATCAGAATTTTGCTGAAGACAGTCTGGTTGACTTTGTAATTGCGGCCAACGCATTTACTGATCCGAACGGCGATCCGCTTACCTATTCTGCAACAATGGCAGACGGGACAGCACTACCAACTTGGTTGAGCTTTGATGGCAATTGTTTTCTCGGTACACCTCCGACGGATTTTAACGGCCCTCTGGATATTCGTATTATCGCCAGCGATGGCGAACTCTCAGCATCCGATGAATTCCGGTTGGCCATTGCTCCGGTCAATGATGCGCCGATATCGGTCACGCTTAGTAACAATGCTATTGCCGAGAACAGTGCGGCGGGAGCTGTTGTTGGCACCCTTGCGGCAGCGGATGTCGATAGCGCCGATACACACAGCTTCCAGCTGCTTGCAACGCAGATGCGGCTTGACGATGCGTTGCGGCTTGATCCGTCAGCGCCAGTCCCCATAGGATTCACAGGAACAGATGCCGGGCAAAATAATACGGGCCTGCGCCTGACTTCGATGGGTCGTTACGCAGGTACTTCCGCACAAGGTGCCTACACCGTCTGGCGCATCCGCAACACCAACAGCACTGCGCAAACGGTGCGGTTGAATGCATCGAGCGGCGGGTTTGACAAGACAATTACCGTCGATCCGATGACCGATACCTATGTTCTGTCGAGCAACATTGCAGGGTCAGCAACGCATCGTTTGTATCGTGCCACGACGTTGATCGATACCAAGGCATCGTCCGCAGCAGCCTTTACTTCCTCAACGCAAGTGTCGCTGGTCAATCCAATGTTTGAAATCGTGGGCGACCAGCTGGTTGTGCGAGCGGGTGCCAATCTCGATTTTGAGAGGATTGCTGCGGTCTCCCTTACCGTCGGCGCGACCGATGCCGCTGGCGCGAGCATCACGCAGACTTTCCAAGTCAATATCGGTGATGTTGCGGACTATAATGTCATGACCGGAACGGCAGTAGCAAACACGTTGACCGGAACGGCCTTTGCCGACGATATCCGTGGGCTGGATGGAAACGACACACTCACAGGCGCTGGCGGCAACGACATTTTGAATGGTGGCTCCGGCACCGACACCATTGTGATGGCTGGCTTGCAATCCAGCTACACAATCCAGACGGTAAATGGTTCGATCCGCATCACCGACAATCAAACAACTGTTGACGGCGATGATGGCACCGATACTCTGTCTGCTGTTGAGCGCATTCAGTTCAAAAATGGCGTTATCCAGTCGATTGTCTCCCCTGTTATACTCGACTTGAACGGCGATGGTGTCGCACTGGTCAATGCTGATCGATCCAAAGCGAAATTCGATTGGGATGGTGACGGTAAGCGCGACAAGACAGGTTGGATCAGCAAAGGCGATGGCTTGCTGGTGCTGGACCGCAATGGCGATGGACGTGTCTCTGGAGCGAATGAGATGTCGTTCCTTGATGACAAGCTGAATGCCAAATCAGACTTGGACGGCCTAACCAGCTTCGACAGCAATGGCGATGGCGTGCTGTCCGCTCAAGACAATGCTTGGGGTTCCTTCCGCATTTGGCGCGACAATGGCGATGGCAAGCAAGGCAAAGGCGAGCTTGTATCGCTTGAACAAGCAGGCGTTGCAGCCATCAACCTCACCAGCACTGCCACTAATCAAAATTGGGGCTGGGGCGATAATATAACTGTCAATACAGGCCAGTTCACACGGAACGATGGCACTATCGGCGCGCTGAGTGATGTTGCGCTGAGTTATAAGGGGTCAGCCAAGGCAAAGCCTGCCTCCAATCCGCTTGCAGCGTTAAGGGCTGGGCTGAATTATGACTTTGGTTCAGGTGAGCCAGAATCAGTCCCCTCAGCTGATAGTAGCCTTACTGACTTTATAAATTTCACTCTGGCACGTATAGTTCAGGATATGACGGTCTTTGGTGCAAAAACAGGAGAAAGCGAAGGTCTTCGCCAAAGTAATATACCTGCGAGCTATGATTATTTTATGTAGAAAAATAAATAAAAGATAAATTTTATAATCAATTTATGAGAAAACTTTAGTGCATAGTATTTAAATATCTTCTGAGATTAGAAGCGTCTAACGCATATTTGCGCGCTGTTGCTCTTAGGCCAATTTCCCGTACAGAACTTTGCCAAGTTTTGTTCATTTTTTGTTTTTTAGATTGTTGTTGCATAGCTATATTCTCTAATCGAGTGATATGCGATGCATCAAAGTTTAAGAATAAGTGATTGTGAAGCTTAGCATGAAGTTTTGAAAGCGGCATGTGCAAAAGCCTTGCCAATTCCCTTTTTCCGAAATGCTTTGCCAATATATTCAGCCTTGTAAGCAGCTCTGAATTATCGCCTACAGCCCGGCCGTAATTGGGCGCTGCCTCAGGATCAAAACC
>JBOFLS010000028.1:0-6840 GCA_051657985.1 Sphingorhabdus sp.
GTTTTCGTCTTTGCCATAACCGAGCTGTCGCACCGGTTGCTCGAACATCTCAGCCTGCATGGGGCCGCGGAAACGTTGATCCTGTTCATGGCAATCTGGTGGGTCTGGATCTACACGAGCTGGTCGACCAATCGCCTCGATCCCGATCATGCGCCGGTGCGGATCATGCTGTTGCTGATGATGGTTGGCGGGCTTGTGTTATCGAGCAGTGTCGGCAAATCCTTTGACGAGGCGGGGCTGAAATTTGCGTGCGCCTATCTGGCGATGCAGCTTGGTCGCACCGCTTACATGATATGGGCATCGCACAAGCATCAGCCGGAAACGCAGATGCATTACATGCGAATGGGCCTCTATTTTCTGCTGTCGACACCCTTTTGGATATCGGGTGCCTTTGCCGATGAAGACAGGCGCATCTGGTTTTGGGCTATCGCCATAGCAATCGACTATGCCGGGCCCCTGCTGCAATTCCGTACGCCCTTCATCGGAAAATCCGCCTTTGCCAACACCGATATATCGGGCACGCACATGGCGGAACGATGCGGCCTGTTCATCATCATTGCCTTGGGGGAAGTCGTCTTGCTGAACGGCACGACCTTTGCCAAACTTGAACAGGAAGCCATCGTCTGGATCGCCTTCATCACCAGTTTCGCAAGCGGCGTTGCGATGTGGTGGATCTATTTCGATATCAACGCCGAACATGGCGCCGAAACCCTGGAAGAGGTCGATAATAGCGGCGAGGTGGCCCGCGATGCCTATACCTATCTGCACATGCCGATCGTGGCAGGGATCGTGGTTAGCGCCGTGGGCTATGAAATGATGCTTACCTATCCGACGAAGACGGCGGATTTTGCATTTGCTTTAGCCGTGATCGGTGGGGTTATTCTGTATCTTGGCGGCAATCTGATCTACAAGAAAATGACTGCACGATTTCGATACTCGCCCTATTCGCACGGCGTGGGCATGGCTTTGGCGGTTGTCGCAGGTGCAGTCGGTTTATTGGCCAACTGGCAGTTGATCACATTAGGAATGGTTGCGTCAGGGCTGTTGATCGCAACGGCTGCATGGGAATCATTCACCCTGCACCGTCAATGGGGGGCAAGGGCAGGTTAGGTATCCGCCAGCCATTCGATCCATGCCCCATGGGCTTGCGCTTGGGCGAGCAGCGTCCAGTCATCCCCACCCGGCCAGTAACGGACATGCAGCTCATGGGCAAAGGTTTCGCGGTTGGTTTCCAGCATCATCCAGGCAAGCGGTCTGTCGCTCGATGCCTTTGCGCCTGCCGCCTTGATGGCATCCGAAATCGCCTTGCGCCGATCCGCCGGAATATATTGCCAGACGATCGAATGATGGAAAACCTGCGTTGTGCCCACAGCCTGCGGCGCCGCGAGTCGTTCGATCACCCAATCGAGCGCATCGGCCTTTACGACGTCGGGCGCTTTTTCTGATGCCAGCTTTATGGCGGCATTCATCCGTGCGATGCGGTCGCCGTTTTCCGGCCACACATAGCTTTTAACCCGCAAGGCGGCTTCGGGGTCTGACAAGTCAATCGGCGCCTGATCGCATCCCTGGATTGCAATGATCTCAACGGGTGCACCGGGCGGAGGCGGCCCGCGCCATTCGGGCCTGATCTGCATGGGTGAGGTCACAGGCCCCGCAGTGACGCCGCCAAGATCGTAATGATAACGGTCCATCATCGTGTTGATCCCGGCACTTGCGCCCAATTCGTTAAGTTCGAAACGTGATCCCAATCTATGCGATAGCCACAGCAGCCCCGCCATGAAACTGGCCGAGCGTCCGGCCTCGTTGGTTTGCGGCGGACCATCCAGCCAGGGAAGAAGCTGCAAGTCGTGATCCGCAGTAACGGCAACAACGATCGCATCCACCCCGGCCTGATCGGTGATCCTGGCTTCGTAAACCGGATCAAGCCGCGCATCGGCGCCCGTAAGGCGTAAATGATGAAGGCCACCCGCAAGCCGCAACGGCATCGCATCTTCCAATGGAAGCCCGGGCCAATTGGCGATGCGCTTGCCCACGGCCGTTTCGCTTTGCATCAAGGCAATTTGCGCCTCGACGATCTGCGCGGTAACGGGTGCACCATTCCTTCGGCAATGTTCGGCCTGCACGCGAATGCCCTGCTCGATCCGGGCGTCATCCATTACGCCCCTTCCAAAATCGTCAGCCATATTGCCCTTTCGTGCTGGCACCCCTAAAGCGCGCGGCGATCATGGCTGGAAAACTTGTCTTTGCAATACCCAAAGGGCGCATCCTTGACGAAGCGCTGCCGCTGATGCGCGCGGCAGGAATCGAACCGACCGCGGATTTTTTCGATGAGGGCAGTCGTGCATTGATGTTTGCTTGCCAAGACCCGGATGTGCAAATCATCCGGGTACGCGCTTTCGATGTCGCAACTTTTGTTGCGCATGGGGCGGCGCAAGTCGGAATTGTCGGTTCGGATGTGATCGACGAATTCGACTATTCCGAACTGTACGCGCCTGTCGATCTTGATATCGGCCATTGCCGGATTTCGGTTGCTGAGCCTGCCGAGCTGGCTGCAACTGATGATCCCCGTTCGTGGAGCCATGTTCGCGTTGCAACCAAATATCCCAACCTGACGCGTAAGCATTTCGCCGCGCGCGGCGTGCAGGCGGAGTGTGTGAAACTGAACGGTGCGATGGAGATTGCCCCTTTGCTGGGACTATCCAGTCGGATTGTCGATCTGGTTTCCTCGGGCAAGACCTTGCAGGAAAATGGCCTGGTCGAAGTGGAAAAGATTGCCGAGGTTTCGGCGCGGTTGGTTGCGAACCGCGCCGCCTTTAAAACCGATGCGCGGGTGGCGGCGCTGGTTGATAGATTTAGGGTAGCGGTAAGTGCATAATCAATCCATCAGCCCCGTTCGGCTCGCTCGACACGAACGGAATTTGCAATGATGCGGCTTACTACGCTCGATCCCGATTTCGCCACGCGTTTCGACACACTGGTCAATGCCCGGCGTGAAACCGATGCCGATGTTTCGAGCATAGTCGCGCAGACGATCCGCGATGTTCGCGCGCGCGGCGACGTTGCGCTGCTTGAACTGACCGAGCGTTTCGATGGCTTCAGTCTGGCCGAACAAGGCTGGCAGATTTCGGCGCAAGAATGCAAGGCGGCTTATCACGCCCTAGCCCCCGAATTGCGCGAGGCTCTGAAACTCGCGGCGAAACGGATCAAGGCCTATCACAAGGCGCAATTGCCCAAGGACCGCGACTATCGCGACAAGGATGGCGTGCGGCTGGGTGCGCGCTGGAGTGCAGTCGATGCAGCGGGGATCTACGTGCCAGGTGGGCGCGCGGCTTATCCAAGCTCGCTGTTGATGAACGCCATTCCTGCCAAGGTTGCGGGGGTTGAGCGTCTGGTTATGGTAACGCCGACGCCGAAGGGTGAGGTCAATGCGACGGTCATGGCGGCAGCCCATATTGCCGGTGTCGATGAAATCTGGCGGCTGGGCGGGGCGCAGGCGATTGCCGCACTGGCGCACGGTACCGAACGCATAACCCCCGTCGATGTCATCACCGGACCCGGCAATGCCTGGGTGGCCGAGGCCAAGCGGCAGCTTTATGGCACGGTCGGCATCGATATGGTCGCGGGTCCGTCCGAGATCGTGGTGGTGGCCGATGGCAAGAACAAGCCCGAATGGATTGCGGCGGACCTGTTAAGTCAGGCCGAACATGATCCAACCAGCCAGTCTATCCTGTTTACCGATGATGCAGCCTTTGCCGATGCGGTGGCTGCCGAAGTCGAGGCGCAACTCAAACAGCTCGCAACCACCAAAGTCGCAACGGCAAGCTGGCGGGCGAATGGCGCAATAATCATAACACGCACACTCGAAGAAGCCATGCCACTGGTCAATCGTCTTGCCGCCGAACATGTCGAGCTTGCCGTTGATGACAAGCGCGCCGAAAAGCTGTTCGACCGCATTCGTCACGCCGGATCGGTGTTTCTGGGTCGCATAACGCCTGAAGCCATTGGCGACTATATCGCAGGCCCTAACCATGTCCTCCCGACCGGTCGTCGTGCACGGTTTTCGTCAGGGCTGTCGGTTCTCGATTTCATGAAACGCACCAGCTTCATTGCGCTCGACAAAAAGGCGTTGAAGACCATTGGCCCGGCTGCGGTGGCGCTTGCCAATGCCGAAGGCTTGCCTGCGCATGCTGAGAGTGTCAGGAAAAGATTGACCTAATTGATCCGTTCGTGTCGAGCGGAGACGAGACACCGTGCAGCGCTGCGAAGCATCCCGTCTACGCTCGATGCGAACGGATATTGAAAGAATGAGATGAATAAAGCCCGTTCCGCCGCTCGCCTTGCCGCCGTGCAGGCATTGTATCAGATGGATATGGAACAGATCGGGCTTGCCCGATTGCTCGATGAATTTCATGCGCACCGCCTTGGTGCAGAGATCGAGGATGCGACCTATACCCAGGCAGAGCAGAGCTTTTTCGACGATGTCGTATCAGGCGTGCATGCCCGCCGTGTGGAGATCGATGCACTGATCGAGACAAAGCTGGGCGAACAATGGAAAATCGGGCGTCTCGACAAGACGATGCTCAATCTGTTGCGCGCGGGAACCTATGAATTGTTGGCGCGCGCCGATATCTCGACGGGGACGGTCATCGACGAATATATTGATGTCGCGCATGCCTTTTTCGACAAGAAGGATGCGCAATTCGTGAACGGGTTGCTCGATGCCGTGGCGCAGGAGAAGCGGGGTTAGGTCCCCTCCATCATCACAACATCGTCACCCCGTGCTTGACACGGGGTTAGGCTTTATAGTTGTCTCCGGTGCATGCAAGAAGCCAAGCCCCGCATCAAGTGCGGGGCGACGCAATCTGTCGGGTGCATTTTGCCTTTACAGCTTTAGCAGGTGACCACCGAATCCACCTTCATCGCCCTGATGCGTGCTATGGCCACCAACCCGGCGGCGCGCAGTCTTATGGATGACACAGCCGTCATCGAAGTCGGCAATGAAAGCCTGATCCTCACGCACGACATGATGGCCGAAGGCGTGCACTGGTTGCCGAGTGCCGATCCTGCCGATATTGCGTGGAAACTGGTCTCGGTGAATCTTTCCGACCTGGCGGCAAAAGGCGCGCGGCCCTTGGGCGTGCTGCTCGGCTTCATGCTGGGCGACAGCGATTGGGATAAGCGCTTTGCCGCCGGGCTGGAAACAGTGCTCAATCATTATGCCGTTCCTCTGCTTGGCGGCGATACCATATCCAACCGCGGCGATAAGCGGGCGTTGGGGCTGACAGCGATAGGGGCTGCTACGCATCGCCCGGTACCCGCACGCAGCGGTGCCGGGGCGGGGGATGTGGTTTATATCACCGGTACGCTTGGCGATGCCCTGGCCGGGTTCGAACTGATCGACGCGGGTTTCGATCCGCCGCAACGCCTGAACGACGCCTATAACCGACCAACAGCCAGACTGGATGAAGGGCAAAAAATTGCGCCGGTCGTTAGTGCGATGATGGACGTTTCAGACGGCCTGCTGCTCGATATTGATCGCATGGCATCGGCAAGCACGCTGGGTGTTGAAATCGATATCGCTCTTATCCCCCTAAGCGACGAATATCGTACCGTTCGCGGCGAGGGCGTCGATAGCCGGTTGCAGGCGGCGTCCTGGGGTGACGATTATCAGCTGCTGTTCACCGCAAAGCCCGATGCCAAAATTGCCATTGCAGTCACAGCGATCGGTCAGATGGTCGAAGGATCGGGCCTAGTGTTATTCGATGGTACGCGGCGTGTGCCCGTGCCACCAACGCTGGGTTATCAACATGCTTAACGCAAACAGGCCGATTCCCGTAGCTTTTAAGGGTTGCTTAAGGTTTGAAAGCACCGCATACCGGCGCGGCTTGCGACCCCGGAAACGGGGAGCGTGAATGCAAACATAATTGAGATGTAGAGGGGGAAGGAACTCCATGTCTTTGACAGTAATCGCAATAATTTGCGGTGTCGTGGCTATTATCTATGGCTTCGTCACCAGCCGCCAGGTGCTCGGCGCCTCGGCCGGCAATGAAAAAATGCAAGAAATCGCCAGCGCCATTCAGGAAGGCGCACAGGCCTATCTGGGCCGTCAATATCGCACTATCGCCATCGTTGGCGTGGTCGTCGCCATATTGGTATTCATCTTTCTAAAAACGATCCCGACGATCGGTTTCGTCATCGGTGCGGTGCTTTCGGGCGTTGCCGGTTATGTCGGCATGAATATCTCGGTTCGCTCCAACGTGCGTACGGCGGCTGCAGCGCAGACCGGATTGCAGGCGGGTCTGACCATGGCTTTCCGCGCTGGCGCCATCACCGGTATGCTGGTCGCAGGTCTTGCCCTTCTCGCAATCGCGGTGTTTTTCTGGTATCTGACCGATGTCGCGCAGCTTGCACCCAACAGCCGCGAAGTCGTCGACGCTCTGGTAGCCCTAGCTTTCGGTGCTTCGCTCATCTCGATCTTTGCGCGTCTGGGTGGTGGTATTTTCACCAAGGCGGCCGACGTCGGCGCCGATCTGGTCGGCAAGGTCGAAGCGGGCATTCCCGAAGACGATCCACGCAATCCGGCGGTCATCGCGGACAATGTCGGTGACAATGTCGGCGATTGCGCCGGTATGGCGGCCGACCTGTTCGAAACCTATGTCGTTACCGTTGGCGCGACGATGGTTTTGATCGCCTTGCTGGTAAAGGGCGTAACCGACACGGCGCTTTTCATGAACCTCATGAGCCTGCCGCTGTTGATCGGCGGCGTTTGCGTGATCACCTCGATCATCGGCACCTATTTCGTCAAGCTCGGTCGTTCCAACAATGTCATGGGCGCGATGT
>JBOFLS010000029.1:0-2537 GCA_051657985.1 Sphingorhabdus sp.
GCAGTTGTTGGTTTCCGCGCCATTGGCGGAACAGCTGGCGAGTAAAGAGTAGAAAATTTGCAAAGAAGGCGGCAAGGAAAGAAGGGGACAGTTTTGAGTTCGACATAATCTTCCCGTCTTCTTTCCTTCTTTTCTTGCTCGCCAAAGGCGAGCAGTCGTGCTGCCTTACAAACTACGTAAAGCTTCTGCTGGACGGGCCGCCAAGATAGGCAGCGAACCGATAATTCCCAAAAAGAATGTCAGCCCCGCGCCCCCGATCAGGGTTAGTGCCAAGATCGCCGGGTCTGGCGCAAAGGTGAAGTCGAATATCTGCACCACGACATACCACGCTGCACCTATCCCTAAGGCAAGCGCAAGCAGCCCCAATATCACCGCCAGCAGCCCATATTCCATTGCTTGCGCCCCTAATATCTGGCGTCGTGTCGAGCCCAGCAGTTTCAGGATGACGCTGTCGTAAATCCGTGATTGGCGCGCCGCCGCGATCGCGCCGACGAGTACGGCAATCCCGGCAAGGATCGCAATCGAGGCGGCAGCGGCAATCGCCTGCGCCATCTGCGTCAGCAGCTTCGAAACCTGGCTGACGACTTCGCCAACCTCGATCAACGATGCGGACGGAAAGGCTGGTGGGATCGATTTGGCCAACTGGCGTTCGGCTGCCTCTGGTACGGTCAGCGTAGCGACCATATTGTGCGGGGCAGCGTCAAAACTGCCGGGGGAAAAGACCATTGCATAGTTGAGGCCGAAATTCTCCCATTGCACCTCGCGGATCGACGCGACCTTGGCTGGGACCTCGACACCCAAAACGCTGACGGTCAGGCTATCACCGATTTTTAGCCCAAGGGCATCGGATACATCCTTGTAGACCGAAACCAGGGGCGGACCGCGATAGCCGGCGTCCCACCATTTGCCAGCCACAACCTGACTGCCCTCGGGCACTGTGGTGCTATAAGTAAGGCCGCGGTCGCCATTCAAGATCCACGCACCTTCGGGAATTTCGGCCAGGTCGGCAACGCGGGTCCCGGCAAATTCGACGACCGTTCCCCTAAGGGCCGGGATCATGTTGATTGCTCCATCCGGGGCAGCAGCGCGAACCATTCGTGTGAATTCATCCGCGCGGTCGCGCGGTACGTCGAGCACGAAGAAACTCGGTGCGCGTTCCGGGACTTGGCGCTTTATTTCGCTATCGATGCTCGTCTGGATTGCGGCAAGCGTGACAAACAAGGTCAGCCCCAACCCCAGAGCAACCACCAGCGCCTGGGTCTGCGCGCCGGGACGGTGCAGGTTTGCAAG
Source organism: Sphingorhabdus sp. (assembly GCA_051657985.1). GTDB lineage: Bacteria > Pseudomonadota > Alphaproteobacteria > Sphingomonadales > Sphingomonadaceae > Sphingorhabdus_B. The sequence continues at coordinate 1,291 of JBOFLS010000029.1, forward strand.
AGCCAGCCGGGGAAGCGGCGATTTCGGACGTGGCAAGCGTGCCGCGACCTTACCCAGAGCCCAGGCAAGCAGCGCCAAGATCAGCAACAGTGCAAAGGCCGCACCGATGAACGTAAGCGAAAATAGAGGTTCGCGTGCGGTGCCAACGGCTAGCCCGACGATGGCAAGAATAGCGGCGACAACGAGAATCCCTGTGGTACGGTCGGTTGCGGTTCGCCGTTCGACGATAGCGCGGAACAATCCGGCAGCAGGCACAGTCTTTGCGCGGGACAATGGGGGCAGGGCAAAAGCGAGCGCAATCAACAAGCCATAGATTCCACTGACGGCAAGCGGGACGGGATGAAACGAAAAGCCTGGTGCTACCGGCAAGACATCGCCCGCAACCCAGCCTATGACCTGCGGCAGCAGGCTGCCGATTAGCAGCCCTGATATGATCGCGCCTGCCGCTACAGTAAAGATCTGCATCAAATAAATGCGGAAAATCACGCCGCTGTCCGCACCCGTAACCTTCAAGGTCGCAATGCTGGCACGCTTGCTTTCCAGATAGCTGCCGACACCATTGCCTACGCCAATCCCGGCAATGACCAACGCTGCCAAGCCTACCAGCGTGAGGAATTGCCCCATGCGTTCGATAAAGCGCCTCGTACCTGGCGCGCCATTCGAACGGTCGGTAATTTCCCAGCCAGCGCTCGGGAATTGTGTCTCCAGGGTTTTGGCAATAGCCGCAGGGTTCAAATCAGGGCGCAGCTTGATGCGGTATTTGCTTTCGAACATGCTGCCAGGCTGGATAAGGCCGGTTGAGGGAAGCTGGTCGAGCCCGATGATCGCGACGGGGCCAACGGTAAAGCCTTCGCCCAGACGATCGGGTTCGTTTTTGATAATGCCGGTAATGATGAAGCTTTGCTGGCCAAAGCGAATGGTACCGCCCTCTTGCACACCAAGCCGGTTGGCTAGCGAAGGACCGATATGGATCCAGTTTTGCGGCTTGGCTCGGGGCGCTATCTGGCTAGGCTCTAATTCCAGCTTTCCGTAAAGCGGGTACGCATTGTCGACGGCCTTCAATTCGGCAAGCACGCTTTCCGTGCCAATGGCCATCGCGCGCATGCGAACCGTTTCTGAAAGCCGTCCTACCTTACGGAATGCGGCCAGCTCAGCTGTGGTTGCCTCACGCTGGGCAATCGCGATTTCAATATCGCCACCTAATATCGTCTGTCCACGGCGCGATAGTTCCTCCGCAATGCTGGCGG
>JBOFLS010000030.1:0-38990 GCA_051657985.1 Sphingorhabdus sp.
CAACCTGACATTCTGTTCACTTTCCCTCACTCTGCTTGCCGATACCGCATGGGTGGGGGCGCGTGATCGGTTCACAAGGCGGTTTCAATCGTCGGTGCGATCGATCCTGAGAGAGAAAGTCTATAAAATGCGCAGAAAATCCATGATCTTGGCTGCCCTTGGGGGGCTGGCCCTTTCTGCCTGTGCGCAACAAGAAGAGGAGGTGGCGGCTGCCCCGCCTCCCCCGCCGGGATCGGTAGCAGGCTCTGTAGCGGCGGACCGTGACGGTGATGGCATCATTGATGGCTATTACACCTCTGACGGCATCTATCATGCTAACTATGTTCCACCACCGCCCGCACCACCGTCGGCGCCAACAATGCGTGGAGAACGAGGCTAAACATGAATAGCCGGGGAGTGTCAGCGCGCCGCATTCCCCGGCGATTAGCCTATGCAATGATTGCAGGCGTCATTGTGCTTGCGGCTGCTCCCTTGCCTGCTGTTGCACAAAAGGATGTTTCCTTTGGACAGGCCAGCGTCAGTAATGCGCTGCAAAAACAGGCGGGTGGCAGGCTCAAGACATTCTACAAGGCCCGCGGATACGAACCTTTATGGGTGCGCAAAGGTACAATCGGGCGTGAGGCAGAAACATTTCTGACATTTATTGCCAATGCCGACCTCGATGGCCTTGATGTCGATGATTACCAGCCTGAAAAGCTGCGCACGATAATCGGAGAAGCGCGTGCTGGTGGTACGCCCGAAGCGCTGGCACGCGCTGAGCTTGCGCTATCCAAACAATTCGCTCGTTACGTCGATGATATGCGCCGCCCACGCAATAATGAGATGCGCTACCTCGATCATTCGTTAATGCCCAAGCGGCGCAAGGCCGATGCCGTTCTTCGCGCAGCGAGCTTTAATTCCTCCTTTGCTGATTACCTTGGCAATATGGCCTGGATGAGCCCACATTATTCCCAGCAACGCAAATTGATGGCCAAAGCGCGTATCAATGGCGCTTCACCAGAAAAGCTGGCGCGATTGCGATTGAACCTGGATCGTGCGCGTGTGCTGCCGGGTCCTTGGACCATGCATATCGTCGTCGATGCCGCATCTGGCAGGCTCTGGTATTATCAGGCGGGTAAGGAAAAGGGCAGTATGCGCGTCGTCGTCGGTAAACCCGAAACGCCTACGCCGATGCTGGCGGGGATGATGCAATATGCGATCCTCAACCCCTATTGGAATATCCCTACCGATCTGGCGCAAACGCTGATCGCGCCAAAGGTATTGAGCGGACGTTCGCTATCGTCGATGAATATGGAGGCCTTATCAGATTGGAGCGCGACCCCGGCCAAGCTCAGTCCCAAAAGCATTGATTGGCAGGCCGTCGCTTCGGGTGCGCAAACGCTCCGCATTCGCGAACTGCCCGGGAAAGCCAATTCGATGGGCCGCGCCAAATTCATGTTCCCCAATGATGAAGGGATCTATCTGCACGATACACCTGACCGCGATTTGCTCAGCAAGCCCAACCGTCATTTCAGCAATGGCTGCGTAAGGCTGGAAGATGCAGCGGGGCTTGGCCGCTGGTTGCTTGGAAAGCCCATCACGACAGTCGGCAAACAGCCTGAGCAAGCCGTGCCCTTGCGTGTGCCTATCCCGGTTTACCTGACCTATCTAACCGCAAATGAGGGCAAGAATGGCGTTGTATTTCTCGACGATGTTTATGGGCGAGACCGTTAGAGCTATAGCATGATGACATTACACTAATCCGTTCGTCCTGAGGAGCGTTGAAGCCGCAGGCTGAAACGCATCTCGAAGGACTTTGCAAAGTGCTTCGAGACAGAACTTCAATCTTCGATTTCAGTTCTTCCTCAGCACGAACGGGGTGACTCAATGTAAGGTCATCACAGACTAGCTTGACGACTTTAAGCCGGCACATGTGATTACAGGAAATCGTCGCCCCTGCGAAGGCAGGGGCCGCTTCAAAGCTAGCATAACCTCTCTATCGGCCCCTGCCTTCGCAGGGGCGACGGTTCTATCAAATGTCATCCTGCTCTAATAAAGGACTGTCCCTTTGGGGACTGTCCCTATTAAATCAGGCCCTATTTAAATTTATCGGATTATTTGCCGCTGATAATTTTTTTCAGCCCATATAATGCTAATGCCAGCCCAATAATGGATTGTAAGATCACACCTGGGACAAGGCCTAAATTATCGTAGATCCATTCAAGAATGGCCGGCATGCGAACATAGGCCATCCCAATTTCTGAAGATGACAATTTGATATAATTATCGATGGCAAACCATATGATAATGGAGCCGATCAAGACCATTGCCCCGCCCTTGATCCGTTCCAAAACACTTAGCGCTTTTTCTGATTTCTCTGTCAAACCATCCTCCTTTGTTTATGAACTTATTCTGTAGTTTATCCTTATTTTGTCTACAAAGACAATCCCGCCGCAACTCCGCTGGCCCAGGCCCATTGGAAATTATAGCCACCCAGCCAGCCAGTTACGTCTACAGCCTCGCCTATGCAAAATAAGCCAGGCGCGCGCTTGGCCTCCATTGTCTGTTGCGAAAGCTCTGCTGTGCTGATGCCGCCTAATGTTACTTCCGCCTTTGCATAGCCTTCGCTGCCATTGGGGATGAAGGGCCAATTGCCAAGGCGCGCGCCTGCCTCTGCCAGTTTCTTGTCGTTTTGATCGGCAAGGTTCCCAACAAGGCCCAACCGTTCGACCAAGGCGACTGAAAGCCGTGTTGGCAGATGCCGTTCAAGCGTGGAGCGCAAACTTGCCTTTGGATTGTTGCGCTTCATGGTCAGCAGCATTTCGTCTGCTGCCTCTCCGGGCAAAAAGTCGATGCCGATGGCCTCCCCCGGGCGCCAATAGCTGCTGATCTGCAGCACTGCCGGGCCGCTAAGACCGCGATGGGTAAAAAGCGCCGCTTCGCGAAACGCCGTCTTCCCGTGCCGCGCGACAATCTCGGCCGACACGCCCGACAGTTCGCGAAACAGCACATCGTCTCCGCCCAGGGTCAGGGGCACCAAAGCCGGCCGGGGCTCGACCACTTTCAAGCCGAACTGGCGGGCAAGATCATAGGCAATGGCACTGGCACCCATCTTCGGAATGCTGGGTCCGCCGGTTGCAAGCACCAGTTGCGATGCCGATGCCTTCAACGCACCATAACGAACGGTGAATTCACCGTCGCTATGCCTGACCTCTTCGATCGAAAGCCCGAAGGCGAAATCGACGCGGCCGCCTTGCCCCACCGCCTTGTCGCATTCGTCCATCAGCATCGCCACAATCTGTCGGGCTGAACCATCGCAGAAAAGCTGGCCCAAGGTTTTTTCGTGGAAGGCGATGCGGTGGGCGGCAACGAGGGCGATAAAATCCTGCGGCGTGTAGCGCCCCAGCGCCGATTTGGCGAAATGCGGGTTGGCCGAAAGATACCGTTCCGCAGCATTTTGCTGGGTCGCGCCAACATTGGTGAAATTGCAGCGACCGCCACCCGAAATCAGGATTTTCTTACCCGGCCCGCTGGCATGATCGATCACCAGCACGCGCCGTCCGCGCTGCCCGGCGGTCAAGGCGCACATCAATCCGGCGCCGCCTGCGCCCAGGATTATCGCATCATATTTCGCAGCTACCATACCACCCTCTTGTGCGGCATAAGGAAGAAATGAAACGCTTATTTTGCTCCGCAGCCCTCTTGATGCTGCTTTCGGCTACCACCGCATATGCCAATGACAGCGAGGCGTCGGTGCCGCTCGGCGGGCTTATCCTCAAACAGTCGAATGCGATCAGCATGGATAGCGAAGATCTTTATCTTTCGACCGAGCAGGTCCGCGTGAAATACCGTTTCACCAATCGCGGTCCAAAGGATGTCGAAACGCTGGTCGCCTTTCCGCTACCCGAAAGCCTGCCCGAGGAAGAATATTACAACAGCGAATATGCGGTCTTTGTCGATCCGAAGCAGCTCGATTTCAAGACGCTGATCGATGGCAAGCCCGTAAACCTTGGCATTGAATATCTGGCGAAGCTGAAAGGCAAACCGGTCAACGCCGCGCTTCAAAAACTGGGCATTCCGATTAACTGGCAAGCTGAAGGCCATGCCGACAAACTGAAAAATGTGCCCGCCGCTAAAATCGACCAGGCAGTAAAGCAAGGCTTGCTGTCGAAATCGGGTGACAGTTATTTCGCGAACTGGACGGTAACGCAGAATATTGTGCGCAAGCAGGTTTTTCCAGCGGGAAAAACCGTTCAGGTCGAACATAGCTATCGGCCGATGATCGGGGGATCGGTCGCCGGCATAGTCGGCGGTGACAGGAACAGCGACTATTACCGCGAATATAAAGCGCAATATTGTATCGACGACACTTTCGTCCGCGGCTTTCAGAACCGTCTCGCTACTCAGCAGAGCGCTGGATATGGTGAAATCTGGCTGGACTATGTTCTAAAATCCGGAGCCAACTGGAAAGGACCGATCAAGGATTTCCGCCTGGTCGTCGATAAAGGCAAGGCAAGCAATCTCGTCAGTTTTTGCATGGACGGTGTCAAGAAAATCGGGCCGACGACTTTCGAGGTTCGCAAGACCAATTTCGAACCGACTAAGGACCTCAGCATTCTTATCGTCCAGTTTGCCGAACCATAGGGATACAGTCGGAAGCCCGTCTTCGCTACTTTCCCAAAAAGCTGCTATACGAGTCGTCGGGGCAAGGAGAAACAGCTATGCAGCGTTTTGAAAACCATGTCGAACTCGATGAAACCGAAGCCAGCGGCGGTGTGAAAGAGCATGGCGTACGCTATGTGCTCGGTATTTCGCTCTTGCTTGCGATCATCGTCATGTCGCTAATGTGGATCGTACCTTCGCTGATGCGATAAGCCGGATTGCCAACGGGCAAGCTTTACGGCAAAGGCGGCTGCCATGACCGACAGCAAAGACGTGCCGCCTGACCGGCTTTCGATCCATCCGTTCAGCGACTATTATAATCAGGACGTGCTAACGCGCGGCATCGGCATTCGTTTTAAAGGCGAACGCCGCACGACGGTCGAGGAATATTGCATTTCCGAAGGCTGGATCAAGGTTCAGGCCGGCAAAAGCCTCGACCGTAAGGGACGTCCGATGCAATTGACGCTGAAAGGCCCGGTCGAGGCCTGGTTCGAAGATCTGGGCGACGATGCGCCGGTGGCGAAAGCCTAACCCTTTGGGGCCTAACCCTTTGGGAAAATCGCGATCACCCTGGCAAGCTGATCGTTGATCCTGCCCAGCTGGTCATCCTGCGTCTTGCCAAGCCTTACAATTGTCAGCCGGTGCCGGGGCGATACGACCGTAAACTGTCCCAAATGCCCGATCGCGGCAAAGACATCCGATGGTGCTCGATCGGGAAACAGCACTTGGTCCCTAGCCGCCGGCCGCCGCTTGTTGAGCCAGATATGCCCGCCATAGGCAGGGTCCTGTGGACTTGAGGTTTTCATGAAACGCGTCCAGCTCGTCGGCAGCAGTTGCGCCGAGCGCACCGAGCCGTTGTTGCGCAAGAATTCGCCGAACCTGGCCCAATCGCGCGCCGTTGCATGGATCATGCTGCCGCCCAGCATGGTGCCGCTGCGATCGAATTGCGGCATGGCGCTTTTCATACCCAGCGGCTCGAACAATCGCCCGCGTGCATAATCGAGCATGGCCTGTCGCCGCACCGCGGGATCGGCGCTGTTGGTCAGCGCGCGTGTCATGATATCGGTTAGAATATGACTGGTTGCGGTCGAATATTCGAATTTGCTGCCTGGTACGGCTTCGAGATTCCGCTTTTCAGCATAGCGTGCCACATGTTCACGACCGTCGCCAAAGAGCAATCGGGTGGTATCGACTTCATAGATCGCCTTATCGTCGTCGGCGACCTCGGTATGATCGAGCCCCGATGCCATGTGCAGCAGATGGCGCAGAGTTATTTTTGACCGCGGATCGCCGGAGCTTGACCATTCGGGCACCGGTGCGGGATCGTCCAGAACCAGCAAACCATCGGCAACCATCATGCCTACAAGCGTCCCCGTAACGCTTTTGGCCATCGACCAGCTGATCAGGCGGCTGTCGGGACCATAGCCTGGCGCATAGCGTTCGGCGACCACCCGACCGCCGTGCATGACGACCACCGCGCGCGTTTCGGCAAGGGCCGGATCTTCGAAAAAAGGCGCAATTACCGCCGCCAGTCTTGCCTTGCCCGGTGCGGCATCGGCAGCGATGTTTTCGATACCGGACGCGACGGGGGCGGAAGGAGCATCGCCTTGTCCATTGCATCCCGACAAAAGGAGCATCAGTGCCGTTCCGGCAAGCGATATTTTATATCTGGTCATCACGGCATAATTGCACCAGTAAGCCGCATGATGGCAACCGTAACTTCAAATTCCACTGTAAAAAGCCCAATGTCGCTGCGCCGCAAGATCGGCTATGCCGTTACAGCGCTGGCTGTGCTGGTTCTGCTATGGCTGGTTTTCAATTTCGACAGCATCAAAGCCCAGGCTCGGCTTGGTGCATCCTATGGCGCACATGTGGCCTGCTCATGCCGCTATATAGAAAGCCGTCCTTTGGCCTCGTGCAAAAAGGATTTCGAACCGGGCATGGAATTGGTCTCATTGACGGACGACCCGCAGAACAGGCGCGTCACGGCAAGCGTGCCGTTGCTGGCAAAGGCTATGGCCGAACGCCGCGGCGACTTCGGATGCCTGCAACTGACCGAAAACGAGATAGATAAAATTTAGAGTTTAAAATCCTATATTTGCAGAAACAAGGCGAGCGAAAGGTCGCATCGAACCCTAACTAAGCGGCAATGCGATCGAGCGCCCCTTGCGTTTCTTCGATCCAGCCACCGCCCAGCACCCGGTCGCCATCATAAAGCACTGCGGCCTGGCCCGGGGCCACGCCATATTCGTCGGAATCAAAGCGCAGCCATTCACCCTCCATCTTCGCCGGAACAGGCTTTGCCAAAGAACGGACCTTGGCCCATATCGGTCGCCCCTCCACCTCGGCCAGCCAGTTCGGTTCGGAAATACGGGCAGCGCTGACCGCTAGGGCTCGCTTAGGCCCTACCACCACTTGCTGCCGCTCGGGCTCAAGCCGAACCACATAGAGCGGCTCGGCCAGCCCGCCGATTTCAAGCCCGCGTCTTTGTCCGACCGTATAGTGAATGAGGCCACGATGCCGCCCCAATTCCCTGCCTTGCAAATCGACTATCGGACCATCGGTTTCCGCCTCCGGTCTGATCTTGCGCACGACGCTGGCATAATCGCCTTCCGGGACGAAACAGATATCCTGACTATCGGGTTTATTGGCGACGATCAGACCCATCTCCTGCGCGATCGCCCGGACATCGCTTTTCGGCATGCCGCCCAGGGGAAAGCGCAAATAGTCAAGTTGCGCGGCTGTGGTCGCAAAAAGGAAATAACTTTGATCGCGTGCCGGATCCAGCGCGCGGTGCAATTCGGCTCCGCCTGCCCCTTCCACCCGCTGCACATAATGGCCGGTCGCCAGGCAATCCGCGCCCAACTCTCTTGCCAGCCGGAACAGGTCGGTGAATTTCACCCCCATATTGCAGCGAACGCATGGGATCGGTGTGCGCCCGCGCAGATATTCGTCGGCGAAATGATCGATCACCGAATCGCGAAAGCGGCTTTCATGATCGAATACATAATGCATGATTCCTAGCCGGTCGGCAACGGCACGGGCATCGCGGATATCCTGCCCCGCACAGCAACTGCCCGCGCGCTTCACAGCGCTGCCATGGTCGTAAAGCTGCAAAGTAACCCCGATCGTCTCGGCACCGGACTTTGCAGCCAAAGCCGCTACTACCGATGAATCGACGCCGCCCGACATGGCTACTACGATTCGTTTTCCCACCAAATCGGGCCCGAGCTGAAAATCGCTGCGAGAAAAAATTTCGTTCATCTGAGCCAAATAGGCCTTTTGCTCCCTTTTTGGAACCTAGGCCGTTGGATTTTCCAATTTCGGAACAATTTGCGCCGACAGATGATAATTTTTGTTAACTTCAACTAACATCGGCTGAACCCGGTTTTTACCAGAAGTTATTTGTCGCACTGTATCAGTGACAGAATGAAGATGGATTTCCCCCATGCTGTCGAGCAATCTCCTGCCGAACGGTCACGTGCGCGTTACAATGCGCTGGTTGCCTGCGCGGTACGGCGGCAACGGGTCGGTTCGTCGCATATTGCTGGAACCGTAAATGAAAGCGGAATGTTTGCGGACGATGATCCTATCGATGCCAGAATCGCCTATTTCGCATCTGCGAAGCGGATATTGTCCGATATCGGGGGTGGTGCATTCCGGCCAACCGAAACATCGGAACTGCAAATCGACAGGAATACTGAAATCGACGTTAACCCTTTAGCTTCAGTGATTGGAAAACCAAGTTTCTTAGGGTCGCGTTATCCGGGCTATCCGGAAACCTTGCGGGGCATGGAAAATTGAGGAAATTATGATTGAGAACCAAAAAATCCGGCCTGCACAAGTAATCGGTCCGCTTGGCGAACCGTTAACCGTCGACACGTTGCCACCTCCGAGCACCACCCGTTGGGTCGTACGTCGCAAGGCAGAGGTTGTAGCGGCAGTGAATGGCGGTCTTCTTACAGTCAGCGAAGTTTGCGAACGCTATGGTCTGACGCTGGAAGAATTTGCTTCTTGGCAGCGCGCGATAGACCGTTCGGGTATGCCGGGACTGCGGGTGACCCGTATCCAGCATTATCGCGATCTTTATGAGCGCCAGCAAAAATACTGACACGCCAGCGCATGCGATTCTAAAGGGCTCTGGAGATAATCCAGGGCCCTTTTTTTATTTTTTTTAAGTAGCTTGCGCGATTCAACTTGCCTTAAGGACGCAAAGAAGGAAGCATGTTCCCGCTATATGTGCTTACAGGGAAGGAGAAATCATGGACTTTTTTGCTGAAAATGGCTGGATTGGCTGGATCATCATCGGCGGTCTTGCCGGCATGGTAGGTAAGTTTCTGATGCCCGGTAAAGATGGCGGCGGCATAATAATGACGATCGTTCTCGGTATCGCAGGCGCGGTTCTGATGGGCTTTTTAGGCAGTCTGACCGGATGGTACGGCGCGGGCGAAGGCCCGGATTTCATTGCCGCCGTCATCGGCTCGATCATTTTGCTATTTATCTATCGCATGGTAAAGAGGAAATCGAGCGACGCGCCACCGGCGATTTAGGGTCCGGACCCTAGTAACGATTCCAAACAGGATTTTTGCATGGCCGGAAATATATTTCCGGCCATTTTTATGGCGTTTGTCGAAAAATTCATACTTATGCCGATTTCGGATGTTTTTCTCGGCAAGCATGCCTATCTTGTTCGCAACTGCGGTACATGCCGGGTTGCGCAAGGTGATGTATTCCACTAATACAGCTTGCCGACGGAGAATACACATATCCGCTCCTCATGTCGAAACGGCTCGATTGGACCAAGTGATGAATTTTGAGACCGCAATAAGCAAAGACTCCGATTTAATCGAGTTTTCCGACGAACCGCGCGTTCGTGGCAAGCGGAAGACGATCATTATCGCACTGCTGCTGGCGGTTGCGGGGATTGCGGCCGCCTATTTTTACTTTGGCGGTTTTGGCACGCAAAGCGCACCGGCTGAAGCCGACAAGCAGGGCCAGGCGCAAACCGTTACCGTTATTGCCCCTGGTCAGGAAACCGTCACGCGCGCCATTACGGCAACGGGCAGTCTTGCCGCGCGGCGCGAGGTTCCAGTGGGTGTCGTTGGCGAAGGAGGCCAGGTTTCGCGCGTATTTTTCGATGCAGGCGATTGGGTCGAACAGGGACAGGTTCTAGTCAGTATCGAACGTTCGGTACAAACGCAGCAGGTCGTTGGCCAGGAAGCGCAGATCAATTCCGCCCGCGCCGACTTGCGCCTTGCGCAGAACGAGCTTGATCGCGCGCTGCAACTGGTAGGGCGCGGTTTCATTTCAAAGGCCGATGTCGATCGCAAGACTGCGGCACGCGATAGTGCAAGGGCGCGCGTCAATATTGCCGAAGCGCAATTGCGCGAATTGCGCGCGCGTAACGCGCGCCTGGATATCCGCGCGCCCGTTGGCGGCTATATATTGGCGCGCAGTGTCGAGCCCGGCCAAACGGTAAGCCAGGGAAGCGGCGTCCTGTTCCGGATGGCACAGGGCGGTCAACTGGAACTGCAGGCGCAACTGAGCGAGGCCGATCTGGCGGTACTCTCGGTCGGCGTGCCGGCAACGGTAACGCCTGTTGGTACCGATCAGCAATTCAACGGCCAGATCTGGCAAATCGCTCCGACGATCAACGAACAGACGCGCCAGGGGATCGCACGCATCGCCTTGCCTTTCGATCGCGCCTTGAAGCCCGGCGGCTTTGCCAGCGTTGAGATCCGGGCTGGCGCGGTAACGGCAGCCATACTGCCGGAATCGGCCATCCAGACCGATCGCAACGGCAGTTACGTCTATATTGTCGACCGGAACAACAAGGTGCAGCGACGTGCCGTTACCACAGGCATCGTTACGCCCAACGGCATTGCCATATCCGAAGGTTTGGACGGCACCGAACGTGTCGTGCTCTACGCCGGCGGTTTTCTCAATCCTGAAGAAACGGTAACGCCAAGATTGGCAAAGCCGGGAACAGCGGCAGCAAAATGAATTTTCGCAATATCTCTGCCTGGTCGATACGGAACCCCGTCGTTCCGATCATATTGTTCCTCGCCCTTACGCTTGCAGGTATCATGAGCTTCAGGTTCATGGATGTGCAGAACGATCCGGACGTCGAATTTCCGGTTGTTATCGTCGTGATTGCGCAACCCGGCGCAGCCCCGTCGGAAATCACCACGCAGATTACGCAAAAGGTGGAGTCGGCCATTCGCAGCGTCGAGGGCGTACGCAATATCGATGCCAGCGCAAACGAAGGCAGCACCACGGTAGCGGCCGAGTTTCAAATCGGCGACGATATCAACGCCGCGGTGAACGAGATCAAGAACGCGGTCGATCAGATTCGCGGCGATTTGCCGGACGGGATATTGGAACCGCAGATATTCAAGGCATCCACTTCGGGCGATCCCATTACTTATTTCGCCGTTTCGGCAAGCGACATGACGATCGAACAGCTCAGCTGGTTCGTCGACGACTCGGTTTCGCGTCGGCTGCTGCAAGTCGAGGGAATGGCTGCCGTCAGCCGCAACGGTGGGGTGAACCGCGAGATTCGCGTAATTCTCGATCCGGCAAAGATGCAATCGCTTGGCGTTACCGCAAGCCAGATCAGCAATGTGTTGCGTCAGCAGAATCTCAACGCTTCCGGCGGCCAGGCAGAAATTGCCGGGTCGCGACAGTCGGTTCGCGTATTGGGAAATGCCGCCAACGCCTTTGAACTTGGCCAGACGCAGATCAATCTGGGCGGCGGTCGCGCCGTCAAGCTGTCCGATGTCGCTGAGGTTACCGACGGTTTTGGCGAGCAACGCAGCCTCGCGTTCGAAAGCGGACGGCAAGTCGTTACTTTCGGCATCACACGCGCCAAGGGCGCTTCGGACGTGACGGTCTATGATGGCGCGATGGAAAAGATCGCCGAGCTGGAAAAGGAAAATCCGGGGATCAAATTCACGACGCTTTACAACAGCGTCGATTATACCAAAGCGCAATATAAGAGTTCGATGGCAGCCATGATCGAAGGCGCGTTGCTTGCCATCGTCGTCGTCTTCCTCTTCCTGCGCGACTGGCGTGCAACGATCATCTCCGCCATTGCCATACCCCTATCGGCAATCCCGACTTTCTGGTTCCTCGATTTGATGGGCTTCACGCTCAATACCATGTCGCTGCTTGCGCTGGGTCTGGTCGCAGGGGTGCTGGTCGACGACGCGATCGTCGAAATCGAGAATATCGTTCGCCATATGCGAATGGGCAAAACCGCCTATCAGGCATCGATCGATGCCGCCGACGAAATCGGCCTGGCCGTGGTCGCGACGACCTTTTCGATCGTAGCCGTGTTTCTGCCGGTCGGGCTGATGCCGGGGGTCGCCGGACAGTTCTTCAAGAATTTCGGGCTGACCGTCGTCGCTTCGGTCCTGATGAGCCTTGCCGTCGCTCGCATGATCACCCCGATGATCGCCGCCTATTTCCTGAAAGCCGGCGGTATGGCCGAGCATGGCGAAGGCGCCTGGATGGATCGCTATATGAAGATCCTGCGCTGGTCGCTTGGCCACAGACGTTGGATGATGGGGATCGGATTGCTATCCTTCCTTGCAACGATCGCGATCGCAGCGGTTCTTCCCAAACAGTTTTTCCCCGACGGCAATTTCGATTTCAGCCGGATCAGGATCGAAATGGTGCCGGGCACCACGCTCGAACAGACGCAGCGCGTGGCCGAACAGGTCAACGCTATCGTGAAGAAACAACCCGAAGTCCGGACGGCGATGGTCAGGGTCAATGAAGGCAATGCCAACATCTTCATAACGCTGGAAGAAGAGCGCAAAAGGACGAGCCAGGAATTCGAGGAAGACCTGACGCCGGTATTGCAGAAGATTCCCGATGCACGCGTCAATTTCCAGGTCAATGGTCCGGGCGGCGGCGGATCGGGACGCGATGTCTCGGTGATGCTGTCCGGTTCGGATCCGGCGTTGCTCGACAAGACGGCCGCTACCCTGGTCGAACAGATGAAGGGTTTGAAGGAAGTCCGCAGCCCCCGTATTGCCGCGGATTTGCAACGGCCCGAGCTTATCATCGCACCGCGTTTCGATCTTGCCGCCCAGCTTGGCGTGTCGACCGTCGCACTCAGCCAGACGATCCGTATCGCCACATTGGGCGATATCGATCAGAACAGCGCGAAATTTTCGCTATCGGACCGGCAAATCCCCATTCGGGTAATGCTGGGCAAGGAGTCGCGGCAAAATATCGAGAATATCCGCAATCTGCCCGTACCGACGGCCAATGGGGGATCAGTACCCTTGTCGCGCGTCGCCGATATTCGCTTTGGGGCCGGTCCGACAACCGTCGAACGGCGCAATCAGAATTTCCGCATCTTCATCGGGGCCGATTTCGCTCCTGGCGTCGTCAATTCGGTTGCTGACGCCAAAATCAACGAGCTGCCGATCATGAAGAACTTGCCCACCGGCGTATCCCGCGCGCCCTTTGGCAGCCAGGAATGGGAGCAGGAAATGCAACGCGATTTTTCGATCGCGCTGGTTTCGGGAACCTTGCTCGTCTTTGCCGTTCTGGTCTTGCTCTACCGGCGTTTCATGTCGCCTCTGGTTAATATGGGATCGTTGTTGCTTGCACCCCTGGGTGGCTTTCTCGCGCTTGCGATCGTCGGACAGCCGATTTCGATGCCGGTGTTCATCGGTGTGCTGATGCTGTTCGGTATCGTTGCCAAAAACTCGATCCTGCTGATCGACTTTGCGATCGAGGAAATGGAACGCGGCGTACCCAAATTCGAAGCGATTATGGAAGCCGGGCACAAACGTGCGCAACCGATCGTTATGACCACCGTGGCTATGACAGCAGGCATGATACCCACGGCTCTTTCGCTTGGCGGCGATGGTGCCTGGCGTGCGCCGATGGGTACCGTCGTGATCGGAGGCCTGATCGTTTCCACGCTGCTCACGCTTTTGATCGTGCCGGCCGGTTTCAGCCTTGCCGATGGTCTGGAAAAACGCCTTGGGCCATGGTTGCGCGATCGCTTGCTAACGTTCAAGCCGGGTGATGACGCCAGCGATCACGATCATGATGATAAGCCGCGAAGGCAACGTCCGTCATCTGATCTGCCACCAGGATTGCAGCCTGCGGAATGACGAACCGACGATCAGGCCATAGGCGGGCCGGATGGTAAAGGCAGCGGGCCAGCTCAATCAGGCCGAGCGTGAGCGCTATGAATGGCGCGATGCCGAGCTGAAAAAAATGCGCCGTATTGCAACCGCGCTGCTTGCGCTGATGGCGGTGCTGTTTGTTGCGGGCTTGCATCTTGAGCGTAATGTTCACAGCAATTGGGGCTTTCTCGTTGCCTTTGCCGAAGCCGGCATGGTTGGCGGACTTGCAGACTGGTTTGCGGTAACCGCCTTGTTCCGCCATCCGCTGGGTATACGCATCCCGCACACCGCGATTATTCCCAGCAACAAGGAACGTCTTGGCCGCACGCTTGCCAGCTTTTTGCGGACCAACTTTTTGACGACCCGGATCATAAGCAAAAGGGTGCGCAACATCGATGTTGCCGGCGCAATGGGCCGCTTTCTGGCTACTCCGGGTGCCGGTGAGGGCCGGATGCGCATGGGGGCCTCACGTCTGCTGGGCGATATAGTCGAATCGCTCGATGACGAACGGCTGGGCGGAATTGCCAAGGGCGCCATCAGAACGCAGCTGGAAAAACTCGATATCGCGCCATTGCTTGGTCAATTGCTGGCAGCAATGATCAAGGAACGACGGCATCTTCCCGTACTCGACGGGATCATCGACTGGGCGGCAAAGACTCTGGAAGCCAATGAGCATGTCATTCGCTCTATGGTCGAAGAACGTGCCAACACGATCATGCGCTGGACCGGCCTTGACGACCGGCTTGCCGATGCCATCGTCTCGGGTCTGGCAAAGCTCCTGGGTGAAATGGCGACCGACCCCGATCATCCTTTACGCGAAAAGGGCGAAGAAGGTCTCGAGCGCCTTGCCCATCAATTGCGCCACGACAAGGCGACACAGGCAAAGGTCAATAACTGGAAACAGGAACTGCTCAAAAATCCGGCTTTCGCCAAATGGATCGATGGGCTCTGGGGCCAGGGCCGCGATGCCCTGTTAAAAGCGGCGCGCAATCCCGATGCCGCGCTTGCCGGAAGTTTCGGGGAAGCGCTCACAAAGCTTGGCGCTACCTTGCAGGACGATGCCCGGCTGAAACGCCAGATCAACCGTTTCTCCCGGCGTGCCATAGTGGGCACTACCGAAAATTATGGCGACAAGATCGTCAGTCTGGTTTCCGATACGATTGCAGGATGGAACGCATCGACGATTACCGACCGCGTCGAAAATGCCGTGGGCAGCGATCTGCAGTTCATACGGATCAACGGCACACTGGTCGGCGGGCTGGCGGGGATAGTGATCCATGCTATTTCACTGGCGATTTAGAGGCTGATACCATTAGATAAAACCGTAGTGCTGAGCTTGTCGAAGGGCGAAGCACGCCTAGCGGTTAAGCGCCGTTGGGCCCCGTCCGCCTTCGGCTCCACCGGGATGACGAGGCATGAATTCATCCTATGGCATCAGGGTCTAATGTCTTCAAACTCTAGTCATCTGGAACCGCAGTTCGTTACATTATTTACACGTCACCCTGAACTTGTTTCAGGGTCCATCTCTCAAATAAGCGCAGGGCTCGATTGAGGGATAGATGCTGAAACAAGTTCAGCATGACGGTGTCTTTATAAGACGAACTTCAATTCCAGCATACTAGGGTCTAGCTACCAGAAATCCTCCCCCTCTGGGGGAGGATTTGGTCATTCCCCACACGTCCTAATTCGCCGCGCCAATCATATCTTCTATGCTGACAAATTTCTCCCGCGGAGCCCCTTCCCTGGCTTGTGCGATTTCAGCCTCTTCGATCTTTTTCCAGTCGCTGAATTTAACGACTTGCACACCGCGTTTTTCCAAAAGCGCATCCAGGCCGGGGCGCCCCGGCTTGTCGCTGCCCAAGCCAATATCGGCCGCGATCAACTCGACGATCGCATAGCCATCGGGCCGGTTGGTGCCGATCGTGCCCGTTGGGCCCCGCCGCGCCCAGCCGACACAATAGAGGCCAGGCAATATCCGCCCTTCATCGCTTGCAAAGCGGCCACGACCATGTTCGTAAGGCACGCCTTCGATCGGCGGGGTCTGGTAACCGATGCAGCTTATGATCATCGAGCAGTCGATGGCATAGGTCTCGCCCGTGCCTCTGCTGCGCAAATCGCTGTCAAGCTCGGTACGTTCGACAACGATCCCTTCAACCTTGCCATCGCCTTCGATCGCAACCGGGGCGGCGAAAAAATCGAAGTTGATCCGCACTGGCTTTTCCGCGCGAGAACTTCCAGGGATTGCAGCGAACTCACGCAAATGTGCGACCGATTTACGGATGCCGGGTTCGAGCAAAGAGTCCGCCTCGACCTCGGGAAAATCGGTTTTATCGACGCAGGGAACAGCGCGCTGCAAATGTCCGAGCTCGCCCAGTTCCTTGGGTGTCATCGCGATCTGGTGCGGGCCGCGTCTGCCGAGGATGGTAATCTCCTCGGTCCCGGCACCTTCCAGCGCCTCGAGCGCGTGGCCGACGATATCCGATCCGGCAAATTCGGCACGGGTTTTGGAGAGGATACGCGCTACATCGAGCGCGACATTGCCGTTACCGATCACCACCACATGCCTGCCGTCCAGCGGCGGGTCGAGAGCGGCGAAATCGGGATGCCCGTTATACCAGCCGACAAAGGCGGCGCTGCCATAGACGCCGGACAGGCTGCTGCCAGGGATATCGAGCTGGCGGTCGTTCGGCGCGCCGGTTGCCAGCACTATTGCATCATAGAGCTTACCCAGCTCCTCGATCGACACATCCTGCCCGACCGTCACATTTCCGACGAAACGGACATTATCGGATAAGGCTACGCCCTCATAACGTTTCGACACCGCCTTGATCGACTGATGATCGGGTGCAACGCCAAAGCGAATCAACCCGTAAGGCACCGGTAACCGGTCGATCACATCGATGCGGACGTCTTCGCCAAATTGTTTCTGCGCAGCTTCGGCGGTATAATAGCCCGCCGGGCCCGATCCGATAATCGCAATGTGGCGCAAGCACTCCCTCCTCCACGACTTGCACCGGCATAAGGCCGGTATTTTCTATCGAGTCGGAGCATAAGCGGACCAGAGGTAAATGCAATCGGATGAATGCAGACGGAAACCGCTTTTCCCTTTGTCTTTTCGGTCTTAAGCATGACGCATGTTCGCAAACCATAGTCGCGCTGTCCTTTCCCTGCTCTTATTGGCTGCACAGTCGGTAGCTTCATGCAAACCGGTTGAGAGGGAAAACGACCGGATTGAAAGCGCACGCGAATTCCCGCGCCCCGACCGCGCCGTATCCGATGCTTCAAGCACGCAATTCTCGACCGAAGCAGCCCGCGATGAGGCCGGTGAGGCCACCAAGCTGATGGACTGGGCAGCCATCAAACCCGGCATGACCGTAGCCGATATTGGTGCGGGAGAAGGCTATTATACCGTACGTTTAGCGGCACGAGTGGGTCCCGAAGGCCGTGTGCTGGCGCAGGATATCAACCGCGGTGCCCTTGAACGGTTGGGTGAACGCATTGCCCGCGACCGGCTGGACAATGTCGCCATCAAAGAGGGCGCAATCGACGATCCGCGCCTGCCACCGAACAGTTTCGATCGAATCTTCATGGTCCATATGTACCATGAGGTAAGCGAACCCTATGCTTTCATCTGGCGGATGCGTAGCGCCTTGAAACCCGGCGGCCAGGTGATCGTCGTGGATCGCGATCGCGCAACCAACCGGCATGGCATTCCACCCAAATTGCTGTTCTGCGAATTCGCAGCGGTCGGTTACCGCCTGATGGAGTTCGCCGAACGTCCCGAAGTCGGCGCCTATTTCGCCCGATTCGAACTGCGGGGAAAGGCGCCGGCTCCGGCAGAAATCCGTACCTGCAAGGAAACGGCGGCGCGGGTTTGAAAGGTGAGTAACAATACGATAATGCCGAGCCTGCCGAAGCACGCCTTCGGGTTTCGGCCACCGTTTTTGACACGCTCAGGGCTATGGTCAAAATTCTACGGCTGTTTTGCCTCAAGCCGCCTTGCGCCGCTCTACCACGGGCCGATCCAGAAACTCACGGATCGCCGTAACGCTCTTCTCCACATGACTCAGCATGAACAAATGCCCGCCATCGGGGATCACAAACAGCTCGCTATTGGGAATTAGCATCTTCAGGAAATGGCCGTTGGCAACCGGTACGATCTGATCGTCGCCGCCCATCATGATCAGCGTGTCATGCTTCATGAAAGGCAGGAAGGGCGCGCTCGTCCAGCCCATCATGGCGATTAGCTGATAGAAATAGCCGGCCTTCGAAGGCGGCTTGATACGACCGATATGGCCCTCGCTGCCATCTCCGGAACCGCCATAAAGCGTGTTGAAATGCTTGCGCATGAAATCGGGGTCGATGTACCGACGCGGATCGGCCATCTTGACAAGAGCCTTTGGATTACCGGGGATCATCAGCATCCCCGCCGTCGTCGCTGCCAAAATCAACCGATTGACGCGGTCGCCATTTTGCAGGGCAAATTGCTGCGCCATAGCTCCGCCCCAGCTGACGCCCATAACATCGACATGGGGCATATCGAAACGGTCGAGCAATTGTTCCGAAATCCGACCCATCATCCAGGCGTTGTAGGGCACGACAGGCTCCGGCGAACCGCCTATACCGGGCATGTCGAAAGTCAGGAAATCGCGATCCGGAAGCGCATCGGCAAGCGGTGCCATTGCCTCAATATTCGCCCCGATGCCATTGAAGAAAAGCAATGGCAATTTGCCGGTCTTTTTTTCGGCTTGCCAATAAGCAACCCGAATTTTGCGGCCATCGACTTTCTCCATGCTGAAACGCGGCACCCTGGATCGTGAAGGGCGTTTATTGGTCATAGTCATTCCCCCATTCATCCGGGCCGCAACGGATGCGATATCGTACCAAAATAGCGGGCAGCAGGCTATGCGCAAGCCTCATTCGAAAAGAATGCGATTAAGCGACAAACAGCCAATTGACAGTTGCTCAAACATTCATATATTTCAATCTATATTGAAATGATGAGAATAGTATGAAATTGCCTCAAATCGTCCAGTCCTTCGTGCTTCACTTTGGCGAAATGGGAAGCCGCTGGGGCATCAATCGAACCGTTGGTCAGATATATGCGGTGCTGTTCGTCGCCGATCGCCCTCTCAACGCTGACGATCTGGTGGAATTGCTGGGCCTGAGCCGTGGCGGGGTATCTATGGGACTGAAGGAACTGCAAAGCTGGAATCTCGTCCAGCTGCGCCATCTGCCCGATGACCGGCGCGATCATTTCACCACGCCTGACGATGTATGGGCGATCATGCGCACGCTGGTTGAAGAACGCAAAAAGCGCGAGATTGATCCGACCCTAACGGTATTGCGCGAATTGCTGATGCAGCACCCGCATGACGATGCCGAACGCCACGCGCAGGCGCGGATGGCAGCGATGCATGAGCAGATCGAACTGCTGACAACTTGGTATGCCGATATTCAGAAACTGGAGACCGAGCGACTGGTGCAACTGCTTTCGCTTGGCTCTCGAATTGCAAAGGCGCTTGAGTTCAAGGACAGGCTGTTCGTTCTGCCCGGAGGCAAGAAGGATGCAGTGTCATGAGTGACCTCGACCCATTCCTCCTTTCTCGCATCCAGTTTGCAGCGAATATCAGCTTCCATATCCTGTTTCCGACGATCACCATCGCACTTGGCTGGGCGTTGCTTGGTTTCAAGCTCGCCTATAACCGCACAGGCAACGAAGCCTGGATGGAAAGCTATAAATTTTGGGTGAAGGTTTTCGCCCTCAGCTTTGCAATGGGCGTGGTCAGCGGTATCACGATGAGCTTTCAGTTCGGCACCAATTGGCCCGGCTTCATGCAGCGGGTCGGCAATATAGCGGGGCCGCTGCTCGCTTATGAAGTGTTGACAGCCTTCTTTCTCGAAGCCGTATTTCTTGGCATCATGCTGTTCGGGTTTCGCCGCGTACCCAATTGGGTACACACGCTGGCGACAGTGCTGGTTGCAGGCGGCACGACGCTTTCCGCCTTCTGGATATTGGTGCTTAACAGCTGGATGCACACGCCCGCCGGTTTTGAAATCCGGGACGGCGTGGCCCATGCGACCGACTGGTTCGCCATCGTCTTCAACCCGTCTTTACCTTACCGTCTCACCCATATGCTGCTCGCTAGCGGCTTGACCGTGGCCTTCCTGATCGCCGGGGTTAGCGCCTATCGCTGGCTGCGCGGCGACCGGGCAGAGCATGTCGGTAAGACGCTGCGTGTGGCCATAGCCGGGGCGGCGTTACTGATCCCGGTGCAGATTTTGGTTGGTGACCTGCACGGGCTCAACACGTTGGAGCATCAGCCTGCCAAGATCGCAGCGATGGAGGGCAATTGGGAAACTCGCCCCGGCGTGCCGCTTGTCCTGCTGGGCCATCCGGACGAGGAAGCGCGTACGACGCACGAAATAATCTCCATTCCCAATGGCGCGAGCCTCATTCTGAAGCACGATCCCAATGGCGTGGTGCCGGGCCTGAATGATTTTAAGGGCAAGCATCCGCCGGTAGCGCCTGTTTTCTGGGGTTTCAGGGTGATGGTTGGAACAGGCATGCTGATGCTGGTGATTTCCTGGTTCACCGTCTGGCGGCTGCGACGCGGCGGAAAGGGCCTGAAGGGCGTGGACACCCTGCCCCGCTGGTTGCTTTATGGCCTGGTCGCGATGAGCTTCAGCGGCTGGCTGGCGACGCTGGCCGGATGGTATGTAACCGAAATCGGTCGCCAGCCCTGGCTGGTCACGGGTGTGCTGACGACCAAGGACGCGTTGGGGCCCGTCGCGGCAGGCATGGTCGCTTCGACCCTGATCATGTATCTGGCTATCTATGCCGTTCTGCTCGTGGCCTATATCATGGTCATCTTTCAACTGGCGCGCAAAGGCGGCACTGGCCGGGATGACAAGCCGATGTTCCCGATCCCCGGCCTGGCGCCTGCCTCGGCAAAATCGCAGGAAGAATCGTTGGTACCCGCCGAATGACACCGTTTATCGATCCTTACTGGCTGCCCGTGATCTTCGCCGGATTGATGGGGCTTTCGATCCTGCTCTATGTGATTCTCGACGGTTACGATCTGGGCGTCGGCATACTTACCGCAATCGAACCGAGCGAGGATCGCGACCTGATGGTCGCTTCGATCGGGCCGTTCTGGGATGCGAACGAGACCTGGCTGGTGCTTGGTATCGGCCTGCTGCTCGTTGCCTTCCCGGTTGCCCATGGCATTATCCTGACCGCGCTTTATCTGCCGGTTTTTTTCATGCTGTTCGGCCTGATCTTGCGTGGCGTGGCATTCGAGTTCCGCGCCAAGAGCGAAGCACGAATGAAGCCATGGTGGGACAAGGCTTTTGCCGGTGGATCGTTGCTTGCCAGCTTGGCTCAGGGCTATATGCTGGGCGCCTATATATTGGGTTTCGATCAATCATTGTCAGCGGTGCTCTTTTGCTTGCTGGCCGCGATTGGCCTTACCGCAGGCTATATATTTGTTGGCGCAACCTGGCTGATTTACAAAACCCAAGGCAAACTTCAGCATCAGGCGATGGAATGGGCCCGGTGGGCACTGGTGGCGACCGCACTCGGCATGGCCATAGTGTCGATCGCCACGCCCATATTGTCGGATCGGATATTCGACCGCTGGTTCAGCCTGCCCGAATTCATTGCGCTGCTGCCCATCCCGTTGATGTCGGCCGTACTGGTTTTGGGCCTGTGGATTTTCCTCGGCCGCCCGAAGCGGGAGGATGACGCGTTGGCATGGGTGCCGCTTGCCGGTGCCGGCACGCTGTTCGTGCTTGGCTTCATCGGCATCGCCTACAGCTTCTACCCCTATCTGATCCCTGATCAGCTGAGCATATGGTCCGCCGCATCGAGCCCGGAGGCGCTGTCGATCATCCTGATCGGCACGCTGTTCGTACTGCCGGTGATCCTAGGCTATTCGATCCTGGCACACTGGATATTTCGGGGGAAGGCGACCGCGCTGAGTTACTATTGAGGCGGGCCAAACTCAGACTCTTTCGATCTTCTCAATCGCCTCGCCAACAGTCCACATCTTGATATCATGGTGAGCCTTTAGCCTCAGCAAATCGCTATCACCGCTGACTATAGCTTGTGCCCCTGCTGCCGCTGCCGCAGCGATTACATGATCGTCGTCGGGATCGCTTGAAACCACCTCGGGTACAGATTGCGGCATGACCTTTAACGCAAGCTCGGCATATTCTTTCAAGGCTTGCTCAACCGAGTTCCCCTTGGCGGCAAGCCGCGGAGCGAGATGGTTGCGTTGCAACACCTCGGCCAGTTCTTCCAAAAGTATAGGCGATGTGCAAAGAATGATAATGCCATCGGCTGCAAGCTCCAATAGCCGCAACGGCTGACCACCCCAGATCAGTGCGGAAACAACGACATTGGTATCAAGAACGATCCGCACAGGGATGTAGCGATCAGGCTTTGTGGCGCTTGGCACGAACCTCTTTGACGAGCGCTACGACATCTTCATCATTCATCGGCTCGACTTTTGCCGCACGAATATCAGCTGCTGCCGCTAGCAGCCGACCACCAGCGGAGCGGCGCATAGCGTCTTCAAGCAAAGCCGCAATCGCCTCATCGGAGAGCAATCCCGCGCTTTTCGCGCGCTTCGCGGTATCGTCGGGCAAGGAAATTTGGACGTTAATCATGCCAATTGTTTATCACGAAGAGGACGTCAATTGCCAGAATTTATAACATGATGACATTATATTGATCCGTTCGTACTGAATAGGTACTGAGCGCAAGCAGGGCCGAAGACGGACGAAGCCCAACTGCCCTATCGAAGCATCGTTCACCTTCGGTGGCCTTCGGCTCCAATACGCCCTCCAGCCTTCGGGTTGGCGCAAGCGCCGCCTGCGGCTTTAAGGCTACTCAGAGCCTGCCCCGGCGAAGGCTGGGGACGAACGGGGATAAATCAATCTAATGGGATCATAGTCTAATATTCCAGCTGTACTCAATCCAGCACATACAACCCTGGCGCATTCTCCATCGGCGGGTGCTTCTTGCTCCCACATCCCGCCGGCGCCTTAACCTTCTTGCCCGAACGCTCCGCAAGCCATTCGGTCCAGAAGGGCCACCAGCTTCCCGCCGTTTCTTCCGCAGCTTTCATCCATTGCTTGACGTCGGCAGGCGGGACCGGCTTCGACGCATTGCGCCAATATTTGGCTTTGGGATTGCCCGGCGGGTTGAGGATCGCCTGCATATGACCGGCCTGGCTCAGCACGAATTCGACATTTTTGCTGCCAAACAATTGCGTCGAGCGATAGCAAGCCTGCCAAGGCGTGATATGGTCGGTGGTACCGCCAAGGATGAACATATCGCCCTTCACCTTGGTCAGGTCGAGCGTGTGGCCCGCGATGTCGAAAGTTCCCGGCGTGGCATAGGCATTGGCCTCGAACAGCTCAAGAAAATCGCCTAGCAGGCTCGACGACAGATTGGTCGCATCGGCATTCCAGAACAGGATGTCGAACGCCGGCGGGTCGTCGCCGAGCAGATAATTGTTGATCACATAATTCCAGATCAGGTCGTTGGGCCGCAGCCAGGCAAAGCCGCGGGCTAGGCTCGACCCTTCGATCACGCCCTTTTTCGCAGCGCGTTGTTTGGCAAGCGTTATGCCGTTGTGGCTGACCATCGCGCTGGCTTCGGTATCGCCGGGCTTGGGTTCGAGTACGCAGACCATCATCGTGATCGCGTTGATCCGGTCGTCACCGTCTGCTGCCATTTTCGAACAGAGCACCGACATCGTCTGCCCGCCCGAACAGCCGCCCGAGACATTGACCTTGTCGCTGCCTGTAATCTCGCAGACGACATCTACCGCGCGGCGGCACGCCTCGATATAGTCGCCCATGCCCCACACGCCATGTTCATGCTGCGGGTTGCGCCAGCTGATCACAAAGGTCTGGAAACCATGCGCGATCTGCCATTTGATGATGCTTTTTTCGGGCGACAGATCATTGATATACATCTTGTTGATCTGCGGCGGGATGGTCAGCTGCGGGATCGTATAAACCTCTTCGGTGTCGGGCGCGTACTGGATCAACTCGAACATCTCGTCACGGTAGACGACCTTGCCGGGGGTGGTCGCGATATTCTCGCCCAGCTTGAACGGTTTCTTGTTGACCTGGCTGACCATCATGTCGTTGTTGACCATGTCTTCATAGGCGTTTTTCAGGCCCTTGATCAACGACAGACCGCCGGAATCGACCAACCGTTTCTGCGCGGTCGGGTTGCCAATCAGGCTGTTGGTCGGGGCGAGCGCATCGATCACCATCTGGCTCACAAAATTGGCACGGTCGCGCTCCAGCGCATCCAGCTCCAGATCCTCGATCCAGCCCTTGATGCCCTTTTGCACCGCCAGATAATATTGCGCGCCGGCCTTGAAGAAAGGATTGAAAGTCCAGGCCGGGTCCATGAAGCGTTTGTCCTTGGGGTCGGGCGCAAGATCGGATTTGCCGGTCATGATCTTGACCGAATCCTCCATGATCCCCGACGCTGCCTTGAACGCGCTTTGCGGATTGGCCGCGGTCTGGCGCAGCATCA
Source organism: Sphingorhabdus sp. (assembly GCA_051657985.1). Classification (GTDB taxonomy): domain Bacteria; phylum Pseudomonadota; class Alphaproteobacteria; order Sphingomonadales; family Sphingomonadaceae; genus Sphingorhabdus_B. The sequence continues at coordinate 24,358 of JBOFLS010000030.1, forward strand.
CCCCGATCGCGCCGGCAAAATCTTCCCGCGCCAGGCCCGCCAATGGGCCCAGCGCCATTGTTGCATCATTAGCGGCATCATAGGCCGTTTCGGGGATCGAACCCAATCGCGATTTCTTGCCTGCGTTCTTTGCGCCCGAAGCTTTCGGTTTCGCTTTTTTCTCGGCCATGTTCCGAACCTCTCCTATCTCCGCGTTGCAGAATGCACAGAGGCGGAGCGAAGGTCAATTGCCGTCGATTAGTTTCGTCGGAATTACCGTAGCCCTTGAGCCTGTCGAAGGGCGTCTCAAGGTTTGCGCTGCAGCTGAAAGGCGCCCTTCGACAGGCTCAGGGCTACTGTGCTTTGAAAACTGGACGACTACTCTTCTGCCCGATATGTCAACCCAAATGGCAAACACCTCTCCCGCGTCGGAATTTTCCTGGGTGCCGAATCCCGCATCCGGGATCAGCTCACGTTTCGTCAAGGCCAATGGACTGACCTTCGAACTGGCCGAGGCGGGCGATCGGCAAGCGCGCAAGCTGGCGATCCTGCTTCATGGATTTCCCGAACTCAATTTCTCATGGCGGCACCAGATACCCGAACTGGCGGCAAAGGGCTGGCGCATCTGGGCACCGAATATGCGCGGCTATGGCGCAAGCTCGAAACCAGAAGGCATCGCCGCCTATCGCATCGATACACTGCTGCAGGATGTCGCGGCGCTGATCGATCTGGCCAAAAAAGAGGCCACAGCCGACGAGGTGATGCTGGTCGCGCATGATTGGGGGGCGATCGTTGCGTGGATGTTCGCGATCCGGCAGGTGCGCCCTATCGACCGGCTGGTCATCATGAACGTACCGCATCCCAAATGCGCGGAGCGCGAGATCCGTCATTGGCGACAGATTAGGAAAAGTTGGTACATCTATTTCTTCCAGTTGCCTTGGCTCCCGGAAAAAATGCTGCTCAGAAATGATGCCGAACCGATCCGCAGCATTTTTACCGCAAGCGCTGCGAACAAGCATCTTTTCTCACACACCGAAATGGATATCTATGCACGTGCCGCACAGCGGCCCTATGCGATGCAGGCTATGGTCAACTACTATCGTGCACTGCTTCGCCATCAGGATATGCGCAAGACGGGCGATGCGATGGTGCATCTGCCTACGCTTGTCATCTGGGGAGAGAACGACCTCGCACTCGATATCCATTTGCTGGACGGTATGCAGCAATGGGTGCCCGATCTTACCCTGCATCGTCTGCCAGGCATTTCGCATTGGGTGCAACAAGACGCTCCCGATGAAGTGAACCGGGTTTTGAGCGAATGGCTTGCTGGTACGAGCTAGCGGGGCCGACAGCCGCTGTTTCGCATTCGTTCCTAAACATTATGTTGATACCGCAAGCGCGGGCGTTGTGCGATCACGGACTGGGGCCAAGAGTCGCAGGAGTCAGATCATGTCACCACCCAATGGCGTTTCCAATGCTTTGCCGGTTCGCAATAATCCGCCGACGACTGCCAATGACAATGTGCGGCCTTCCGATATTCAATCGGCGCGCAACCTGATTCAGCAGGCAACGAATAGGAATACCGGCACCGTCGATACGGGACGGCTTGCCACGATGGTGGCCGATGCGACGCGGCAGGATCCCGCTGCCGCAAGCAGCGCCTATGCCGCGATCCGCCGCGAACTCGGCACGCAAAATGCTGGCGATCTCAGCCGTTTCGAACGCGATCTGTCCTCGGCATTATCGACGATGCCAACGATTACCGGTGCTGCCCAAGGTGCGATCGATGCCGGGGGCTACATCGCGAACCGGGGCGCCGATATTGCGCAGCGCGGCGCATCGGTCGTACTGCGCGGCGATGCCATGGCAGCACGTGGCACGCAGATGCTGGTCGACAATCCCATTTTAACGGTACGTTGGGAAGCAACAACAAGCGCATGGACCGGACAAGGTGGGTTGCATGCCAATCTTGCTAATCGACTGACGAACGGCGGGATCCAGGTGGTTCCCGGTATCAATCCTGCACCGGCCGGCAGCGTCTCACCCACTATGGGCACCGGTCGGGGTCTTGCAAACAACATGAACGGCGGCTTGGCCGAGAACATGATTGCTAACCGCTATCAGGCTCAAGGATTCAACGTTACCCAGGGCGGCAATATGTATGTGCCGCGCAATCAGAACAATGTCGTGCAAGGCGGCGCGCGTATCATCGATGTCGTGGCCGAACGCCCCAATGCCGATCCGCGCCTGAACCAGCGGATCGAGGTTGAGTCGAAAGTCGGCTTCACCCGCGATGCCGGCCGCGCCGCACAAGAAGCAACAAACGATATTGCGCGCCTTGGCGAAAACCGCGCGGCCCGCACGACCGGTGCCGCGCTTGAACAATCCGGCAACCGGGCCATCCGCGCCGGCGAAGCCGCGATGGATGTTGGCGAGACATTGGGGCGCGGCGGAACCGCCCTGCGCGGCATAGGGCGCGTTGCTCGTCCGGTCGGTATGGTGATGGATGCGATAGAGGTTGGAACCGCGTTTAGGGCCGATGGCAACCGTATCGGCGAAAACACCGGTAGGGCCGCATCCGGCCTGGTCGGCGGTGCTGCGGGCGGCTGGGGTGGCGCTGCGGCAGGTGCAGCGATAGGAACCGCGATTTTCCCGGGCGTCGGCACGGTCGTCGGCGGTATCATTGGTGGGATAGGCGGTGCCTTTGCCGGGGATGCGGCAGGCAAAGGCGTGTTCAACACGATCAGCAGCTGGTTTTAAATTGCCATAAAGGTCCAAAGCGGCGATAAAGCTGGGCTGATACACTCGGCTTTATGCCTGCCAATGGTGCCTTTGGAAATCGGAAATGAGCTGGTTCGCAAAAATTGTCGGCAAAAAACCTTCAAGGCTTTTGGAGGCGACCGACATAGCAGGCGCGCCTGGCGGACAGGATGGCTATGCCGAATTGGCCGATCGACTGGTCGCTTATCCTGCGCATGTCCCGCCTCATCCAGGCAATCCGTTGCAATTGAATGATGCTCAATGCGATCAAAATCTGGCCGATCTGCTGCGACAACGCGATCACCGCCTTGAATGCCTTGCTGCTTTCTTACGCACCCATAATATCGAGATCCTGTCGATACTGGACGGCGGGCAAGCTGCCGTGAGATCCTTTGCCGATATCCATGCCTGGCTGCTGAATTGGCTGCCCAAGCGTCCGTTCGATATCGTATCGGGCGATCAGGAACCGAACCCGCCCTATGACCGTTTCATGGCAAGCGACCGAGCCGGTTCCGATATCTTCCTCAGCCTGCTTTCCGACCTGGCGCTGCTCGAAGGCGAAGCGATCCACCGCATCGATTCCCGTTTCGCATGGGAGGTCAATCGTTGGCCCGAACATATCGATTTATCGTCGGAGGATGATCCCGATACGGGGCCACATTCCCCCACCGATCATCCGGATTACCGTCATATCTGTCTGATCATGCCAAGCAACGATCCGAATTATTGGCCGACGATGCTCAACCTTCATAAAATACTGCAATATCAATGTCATGCGATGATGAGCCCTATGGGTTATACCGATGCGCCCTATGGCTCCAATTACGAAAATGCCTTGGGCCACCGTTTCGAACAGGGCGGTAGCCGGTAGCGCCTGCAGCAAATCATAAGTTGCTATTGCTTGGTCAAAGCTTCCGCCTTGTGCGCTGCCTGTTTGCCGTCTTCGGTTTCGACGATATATTGCGGATTGTCCTTCGAGGCGGCGACCTTGTGCCCCTTGATTTGCGTCGGGCTGGTAACCTTTTTCACCACCTTGCCATGCGCTTCGCCGCCATGGCTTTTCCAGCTGACCTTATCGCCCGCCCTGTAACTCTTCTCCGCCATATCGATACTCCTGCAAACAGCTGGTCTAACGCGATTGCCGCTTCCCGGTTCCGCTGCTAATGGCGCGGCCATGACTGAACTCTCCCGTATCCGTAATTTTAGCATCATAGCCCATATCGACCATGGCAAGTCGACGCTGGCCGACCGGCTGATCCAGCAGACCGGCGGCCTCAGCGAGCGCGAGATGTCGGCGCAAGTGCTTGATAACATGGATATCGAAAAGGAACGCGGGATCACGATCAAGGCGCAGACCGTGCGCCTCAATTACCGCGCAAAGGACGGCCTCGACTACGAGCTCAACCTGATGGACACGCCCGGCCATGTCGACTTCGCCTATGAAGTCAGCCGCAGCCTCGCCGCCTGCGAAGGCGCGCTGCTCGTGGTCGATGCCGCCCAAGGCGTTGAGGCCCAAACCCTCGCCAATGTCTACCAGTCGATCGAGCATGACCACGAAATCGTTCCCGTGATCAACAAGATCGACCTGCCCGCCGCCGAAGTCGACAAGGTGCGTACCGAGATCGAGGAAATCATAGGCCTCCCCGCCGACAACGCGGTCCTCACCAGCGCCAAATCCGGCATTGGCATCGACGAGGTGCTCGAAGCCGTCGTCACCCGCATCCCTCCGCCTAAGGGCGATCGCAACGCGCCCCTGAAAGCCATGTTGGTCGATAGCTGGTACGACCCCTATCTGGGCGTGGTCATCCTGATCCGCGTGATCGACGGCAGCATCCGCAAGGGCCAGGAAATCCAGTTCATGGCCGCCGGCACCAAGCATCTGGTCGACCGGGTGGGGTGCATGCGCCCCAAGATCGAAATCCTCCCCGAACTCGGCCCCGGCGAAGTCGGCTTTATCACCGCTCAGATCAAGGAAGTCGCGCAAACCCGCGTCGGCGATACGATCACCGACGCCAAACGCCCCGCCGCCGAACCGCTCCCCGGCTTCAAGGAAGTGCAACCCGTGGTCTTCTGCGGCCTCTTCCCGACCGACGCCGCGGACTTTGAAAAACTGCGCGAAAGCATCAGCAAGCTGCGCCTCAATGACGCCTCGTTCAGCTTCGAAACCGAAAGCAGCGCCGCCTTGGGCTTTGGCTTCCGCTGCGGCTTCCTTGGCCTGCTCCACCTGGAAATCATCCAGGAGCGGCTGACGCGCGAGTTCGACCTCGACCTGATCACCACCGCCCCGTCGGTGGTCTACAAACTCAAACTCGGCCGTTCGAAGACTGAGGATGCGCGCGAGATGGAGCTGCACAACCCCGCCGACATGCCCGACGTCAACCGCATCGACGAAATCCAGGAGCCGTGGATCGAAGCCACCATTTACTGCCCCGACGAATATCTGGGCGGCATATTGAAGCTGTGCCAAGACCGGCGCGGCGTGCAGAAACAGATGACCTATGTCGGCGGCCGCGCCCAGCTGGTCTACGAACTGCCGCTCAACGAAGTGGTGTTCGATTTCTACGACCGGCTGAAAAGCATCAGCCGCGGTTACGCGTCATTCGACTATCACCAGATTGGGCATCGCGAGGGCGATCTGGTCAAGATGAGCATCCTCGTCAACGGCGACCCCGTCGACGCGCTGAGCATGATCGTCCACCGCGGCACCGCGGAGGCCCGCGGCCGCGGCATGTGCGAGCGCCTGAAAGACCTGATCCCCCGGCATTTGTTCAAAATCCCCATCCAGGCCGCGATCGGCGGCAAGGTCATCGCCCGCGAAACAATCGCCGCGATGCGCAAAGACGTGACCGCGAAATGCTATGGCGGCGATATCAGCCGGAAGAAGAAGCTGCTGGAGAAGCAGAAGAAGGGGAAAGCGCGGATGCGGGAATATGGGAGTGTGAGTATTCCGCAGGAGGCGTTTATTGCGGCATTGCGCATGGGGGAGGAGTGATCCTACCTGGTATGGGGAGGGGAACCAGCGCAGCTGTGGAGGGGCATGTGCCAAATAGGCTTCGCTCGATTGACTCACACGAAGCCACGAAGCCACAAAGGAAGTCCCCCAAAAATCGTTCGCCCTGAGCCTGTCGAAGGGTTATCCCGTCCCACGCATGTTTACTTCAAACGACATCTCAAAGGCCAAAAACCCTGCAATGCGCGATTCACTCTACGCCATGCGCCGTGCTGCCATACTTGCGCGTATGGTTGCTATCCAGACCAATACTGGGATCGTGGTGGTTCGCGACGGCAAGATAGTCCACATCTCCGCAGCGGAGCTGCTTGCGAGTGAGAATTGGATGGATGTAGGGAGCCGTTAGGCCATCAGCAGTCAGTGGAACGATCAGCTCGTCGAATCAAAATACGAAGGCTTCAATCCCCACCAACCGACATCGTAGAAGTTATTTTCCCCACGAGGACATTCTTCTCGTAACCTAGAGTCTTTCTGACTTAGATTGAGGCATAACCTGCACCCCGGATGTAGTTTGCGCATTCGCTGGGCGGGAAGTGATCCAGCAGTTTGCCGATGCGCCGCCAAGTGGCCTCGACGGTTCGTTCATTGGCTTTGCGCAGCAGTCGTTTGAGCTTGGAGAACATCTCCTCGATGGGGTTCAGATCGGGCGAGTAGGGCGGCAGGAAGAATATCCTGATACCTGCGGCCTTGAGCAGCTTTCGCACGCGGCGCCCCTTGTGGCTGCCCAGGTTGTCGACCACCACGATACTGCCTGGTTCGAGTTCAGGGATCAGGAACTGATCGACCCATGCCGTGAAGCTGTCGCCATTGATCGGGCCGTCAAGAACGCACGGAGCGACGATGCCATTATGACGCAGACCCGCGATGAAGGTCAGCGTTTTCCAGTGTCCATGCGGCACCCTATTGATCAGTGCTTCGCCCTTTGTACACCAGCCATGAGTGCGGGTCGTGTTGGTCTTCGCCCAGGTTTCGTCAATGAAGATCATGCGCCGTGGGTCTACCCGGCGCTGCACCCAGCGCCAGCGGGTTCGCCTTCGGACGACATCGGGCCGATCCTGTTCCTTGGCAAAGATCGTCTTTTTTTAAATGACTTGCCGCAACGCTTCAGGAACCGCCACAGTGTGTCGCAGCAAACCACCACGCCGCGCTTCTCGCGCAGCTCGGCCAGCAGTTCGTGCAGCGTCAGGTCCGATTTCTGCTCGATCCGCGCCAGTAGCCACTCGCGTTCGCCCGCAAGCAGAGGACGCATGTGTCCGCCAACCTTGCCCGGCTCAACCGAACCCCGCCTTCGCCATGCCTGCGCCCAGCGAACACCCGTGGCCGGACTGACCTCCAGCAACCGAGCCGCAGCCCGAGCCGACATACCGCGATCCAACGCCCGACAAAATCGAACCCGCAAATCTTGTGATAATGGCCTCATCCATGCTGGCCTCCACACCAGTGCAAAGCTTGAATCACACTTCAGACCGATTGGGAATCCCCAGCGATGCATTCAACGTCGGAAACACTCTAACCGCTGCATATCCAGCCGAACCCGATTCCGTCCCCATGACCTCAACGTCGTAGCCGCAACGGGAGCAAGTTACTCGAAGGCCGTCACAACTTCCATAGTCGCCATCTACCAATGCAGAATCGATATCGACAGACACTTTCATTTCAAGCCGCCGGTCGCTTTAAGACGACGACCCATTTTTAATCTCGATACGCACGTATGGCAGATTGGCTCAACTTATCCGCAAGCACCAGCCTGTAATGACGCTCTTCGACCACTTTGACTGCGCCGTCCTGAAGCGTGAGTTCGAACATGGCGACGGTTCCACCATCCATAAATTGAACTGACAATGCCCGGCAGCGCATTTCAGGGAAGCGCTGCTCTACGAAACGGATGTCTTGGGTCGTTTGCACAACACCGATCTGGTCTTTGCCGCCTTTGGCTTGAACCGGAATAATGAAGTGGCAGCCATGTCTGTCGATACCAACATACAGCTCGTCGATCTCAATCTGACCTATGTCTTTAACGGTAGTTCTCAGGTGATTTTGAAGGCTGTAGGTTGTTAAGCCCAAGAATGTATCGACAAGTCTATTGTATCGAACGATGGCCAACAGGGCTTGTTCGTCATCGAGCGCATAAGCTCGAATAACCTCGGGGGTCGCATCCGGTATTTCGATCTGGACAAGGTCGGTCCTAGGAAGAATTCTTGTCGCAGTTACCAAACGGAAGCGATACCGAGCCCGGCCTGCACCTTCTATGATCCATTCTTGGTCTTCCGGCTGTGTTGCCAAAATTCGTTCCGGCAACGCGGCCCGATATCTGACGCTGTAAACCACGTCGCCAAGGTTTCTTGGAAGTACGATGCCTAACTGCTGTGCCTTTATTTCGATGTCGGGCCTTGCGAATTCGAATTCAGTTACGCCATCGGCAAAATGATCGAAAAAGATGCTTTCGATCAACGCCTGATAACGATTTGTCTTTGGCACTTTAGCCATTCGCAACTCGATGCAAAAGTAGGCGTTCCATTTCAATATCGTGCTGCTTCCGCTTTTTTGCGCCGCTCTTGCGATCACGTTTCGTAACTGGCGCTTCAATGCCAAAATACTCGGCGGCTTTCGTGACGGTAAAACCAAGCAAATCTGTCGAACCCAAATCAACGCACTCGAAAGGTCGCCGAGGTTCTATGCCCAGCGCTTCCATGACCTGTGCGGCAACCGCTCGGGCCAAGGGTGGTGGGACCGAATTGCCGATTTGCCGGGCACCATGCCATTTTGTTTCGTTGAAGCGAAACCAATCGGGATAACCGTGCAATCGCGCCATCTCGCGCACGGTAACGCAACGATTTAATTTGTAATGAATCGGACGCGGGCTTGTAAACGCGCCTCTGGCACCGTCGGTTCCCGCACGAAGTGTATTGCTCACTCCGTGGGCGGCTAACTTATAGAATCTTGAAACCGGCTCGGTTTCGCCCTGGGCGGTTTCCGAAAAACGGCGTTGCGATATGTCGCTGTGTAGCGTGCGTGCGCTAGATGTAAGCAGCGCCGGATTCCAATCGCGTACATAGCCATAATGCCACGCATCGTTAGTCAAGCACTTCATTTCGCTGGCATAGCTACTCGGTTTTCCCCATTTTCCGACCTTGACCGCATCGCTTTTTACCAACTCTTCGAATAAGTCTGCATCGGGCAAGTCGCTTATCGCATCGAAAACGGTAGGGCCCACTGGCAATTTGCGATTCGACGCGTCAGCTTTGCCAGCGCGTCGGGTAACAGGTGCGGGATATTCGGGTAGTTGCGATTGCCGTTTGGCACCGAACAATATCAGCCGCTCCCGATTTTGCGGCGTGCCGAAATGAGCGGCATTCAATACCTTCCAAGGCAAGCGGACTTCATATCCCATCTCATTTGCTGTAAAGACTATCTCTTCCAGAAACTTTTTATGCTGCCCGAGCGTCAAACCCTTAACGTTCTCGAACACGAAGCATTTGGCGTCGAGTTCGAAGACAATTCTCAAAAAATCCCTTACAAGAGAGTTACGCGGGTCGTCGATTGCGCGCTGCCCGATCATAGAAAATCCCTGACAAGGCGCGCCACCGAAAACCACATCTACCGGTCTTTGTCCGATGCCCGCTGCGAGCCTGATTTCGCTTCCGGTCAATCCGACCACTGAGCGCGGCATCACTGTGCAATGTGGAAAGTTGAACTTATGGACGGCGCAATGCACCGGATCTATTTCAACGGCGGCCACTATGTCGAACCCAGCTTGCTCAAAGCCTAAACTCATGCCTCCTGCGCCGGCAAATAGATCGATGCCAATCGGTCTCATAGCACTCTCCGATTCACTCTATGTTCTATATTTGTTTACCCGGTTTTTTGAGGCTTGTCGATCGTTTTTTTATGGTTATCGACAATTTTCTCCAAACGCATCTCCAATGCCGTCGCATCTTTCAGCTCGCACTGCCAAATCGTCATTACGTTCCACCCCATGTGACTTAGCTGCTCCTCTTTAATACGATCGCGAACTTTGTTTTGCTCGATCTTGGGATTCCAATAGTCCTGCTTGGATTTCGGCCGCTTCCCGTATTTGCAATCGTGGCCATGCCAAAAACAGCCATGCACGAAAATCGCCGTTCCGAACTTCGGCAGAACGATGTCCGGCTTTCCCGCCAAGTCCTTACGATGAAGGCGAAACCTATAACCAAGCCTATGGAGCATGCTACGCACCGCGATTTCCGGCTGCGTGTTTTTAGAGCGGATGCGAGACATGAGCGCGCTTCGGCTTTCGGCTGTGCGATTGTCGACCATTGTGATTTCGAAATACGGTCGGGCTTAGGCATTTTCAATCATTTGAGCTTATTTAATATACCCCACCCCTTCTCAATCAAAGCTAGCGCCTTTCTCAACTACTGTTGCTCAGCAACACCTTTGGCTCCCCGCAAGCGGGAGGTGAAATAAATCACCCCCTAGGCAAAAACCCATCCCCCTCCGGCTTCTCCACCCCCTCAGGCCGCCCGGCGCAGCACTTGGCCTCGGCGCCATTATAAGTAGCGTCTTCCGCCGCCTGCGCCTCCGCGGCGTGCATGACGACCTCTTCGCCCCGTTCCTTTTGCCATTCCTCCTTGTTTCCGCTGGCCGAAAAGCTTTGGCAGCATTTTGCCTCACCCTCCAAATAGCACATCCCGCCGCAACGGGGTGCGGGCAGGCGATCTCTTAATTTGACTTTAACCTTGCTTGGTTACATCCGCGCTGGCAAAATACAGCCTTGCCGCGTTGGCCGGGGGAAAAGGGTCGTAGTGTTCGGTAAACAGGAAACCGGTTTCGCAGGCATGGGCAATGGCGGCGATGTGACTATTGCCGACGCTATGGTGCAGCCATTGCGCGCGGCTGCTCCATCCTTGTCTACCACGTCTTCCCCCTCGCCTTTTCAGCGCCGCTTCGGCAAGAAACTTTCGACGCTTTCGACAGTCGATTGGGTACCCGATCTGGGTGAGGATATCGGTTCGCCGCGCTGGTTCCGTGGGCTTGCCACGCTGACGTTATTGAGCGTGGCGGCGCTTGCCTTCGTGCCCGATTTCGGCCCGGTTTACGGCGCGCAGCCTGCCATGCCGACCTCGGTGCAGATGGAGGAGGTGCGCGCGCAGATGATCACTCCGCTTGCCTTTGGCAGCGATAGCGGCAAACGCATGGCGGCGAACGACAGTGTGCGCCCCCTGCGCGGCAGCCCCGAACGCCCCCGTATCGAACTGACCGCGACGCTGGGCCGGGGGGACAGTTTCGCCCGCATGCTGCAGCGCGCGGGCGTCGGTAGCGACGATGCAACACGCGCGGTGGCTTTGATCGGCGGTGCAACCGCGCTTGGCGAGATCGAGCCGGGGACGCCGATTGCGATCGTACTGGGGCGGCGGACTTCGCGCAATTCGGCGCGCCCCTTGGAAAGCCTCGATTTTCGGGCACGGTTCGATCTTCGGCTTGCGGTGAACCGCATGGGCAGTGGGTTGACCTTGAAACGACAGCCGATCGCCGTCGATGCGACCCCCTTGCGCATTCGCGGGGTGGTGGGCCCGAGCCTGTACCGCTCGGCCCGGGCGGCGGGAGCTCCCCCCGAATCGGTACAGGATTTCCTGAAGGTAATCGCCAGCCGCACCTCGCTATCGAGTATAGGGGCGAACGACGAATTCGACATCATCATCGATTACAAGCGCGCCGCAACGGGTGAGACGCTGGTCGGTGACTTATTGTTCGCCGGAATCGAACGCGGGGGCAAACCGCGCATGCAGATGCTCAAATGGCAGAGCGGCAACAGCAGCCAATGGTTCGAAGCATCGGGCGTGGGCGAATCGCGAGGGGCCATGAGCCGCCCGGTCAACGGCCCAATCAGTTCGGGCTTCGGCATGCGGCGGCACCCAATCCTGGGGTATAAACGCATGCATGCGGGCCTCGATTTCAAGGCCAGCCATGGCGCACCGATCTTCGCGGCGACCGACGGCGTCATCGTTTATGCCGGGCGCAAGGGCGGATACGGCAATTTCGTGCAGATCAACCATGCGGGCGGGATCGCCACCGGTTACGGCCATATGAGCCGCATTGCCGCGCGTCCGGGGCAGCGGGTGCGCCAAGGCCAGATCATAGGCTATGTCGGATCAACCGGACTGTCGACGGGTCCGCATCTGCATTACGAACTTTATCGGGGCGGTCGTCCGGTGAACCCGCTCTCGGTGACCTTTACCCAGCGCGCGCAGCTAGCCGGGAGCGACCTTGCACGCTTCAAAGCCCAATTGGCGCGGTTGAAGGCAGTAAAGCCCGGAGCTGCACTGGCCCCGGTCGCCGCCTCCAAACGCAGCGATGCACCGAAGCGTGAAATCGACAGGATTTCAGCGACGAAAATGGACGGAAAACGTCGGGTTATCTGACAAATCGCCAGTTTTAACCCATTCGTCCTGAGCAACGGTTGAAGCCGATGGCTGAAACCGCGTATCGAAGGATTTATGGTGCATTGCATAAAGGATGCTTCGATACGGCACCGCGCTGCGCTCGGTTAGCTACTCGGCACGAACGGAAATTATTCAAATTCATGTGAAACACCGTTAAAGCCGAGCTATGACCAGCCCAAACTACCCCAACACCCGCCTTCGCCGCAACCGCATCACCGCCTGGAGCCGTGCGATGGTCTGCGAAACCGTGCTGACCCCGGCGGACCTGATCTGGCCATTGTTCATTACCGAGGGTAGTGCAGTCGAGGAGCCGATCGCTTCGCTGCCTGGCGTTTCGCGCTGGTCGGTCGACCGGATCGTGATGCGCGCAAAAGAAGCCATTGACCTGGGCATCCCCTGCATCGCCCTTTTCCCCAATACCCAGGCCGCCAGGCGCAGCAACGATGGGGCAGAAGCGCTCAATCCCGACAACCTCATGTGCCGTGCAATCAAGGCGATCAAGGATAGGCATGGCGATGCGATCGGCATCCTGACCGATGTCGCACTCGATCCCTATACCAGCCATGGGCAGGACGGGCTTATCGACGATCGCGGCTATGTGCTGAATGACGATACCGTCGGTGTACTGGTCGATCAGGCGATCAACCAAGCACGCGCCGGGGCGGATATCATCGCACCGTCGGACATGATGGACGGTCGCATCGGCGCGATCCGCCGCGCGCTCGAAATGGACGGGCATGTCAATGTCCAGATCATGAGCTATGCCGCCAAATATGCCAGCGCCTTTTACGGGCCCTTCCGCGACGCGGTGGGTTCGCGCGGGCTGTTAAAGGGCGACAAGAAAAGCTATCAGATGGACCCGGCGAACAGCGACGAAGCGCTACGCGAAATCGCAATGGACATTGCCGAAGGTGCCGATAGCGTGATGGTAAAGCCGGGCCTGCCCTATCTCGACATTATCCGCCGTGTGAAGGACAACTTCCAAATCTCCGTATTCGCTTATCAGGTTTCGGGCGAATATGCGATGATCGAAGCGGCCGCTGCAGCGGGAGCCGGCAACCGCGATGCGCTGGTTCTGGAGACGCTGACCGCTTTCAAACGCGCCGGCTGTTCTGGCGTGCTGACCTATCATGCGTCGCATGCCGCGCGATTGATGAACGGATAGGTCGGCATAGCGATTTCATACGAAATGTCCGAAGTAATCGCCGAAACCGATCGTCTGATTTTACGCACCGAGGCCCCCGGTGATCTCGATCGTTGGATGGAGGCGATGAACACGCCCGCCGTGACCAAGCATCTGGGCGGTGTTGTCGAACGGGATGAGATCAAGGCACGTTTTGCGCGCAAGGCCGCTGGCATCGCTAAGGATGGGTATGGCTTCTGGCATGTGCAGACCAAGGTGGATGGCTTACTGATCGGGCATTGCGGACTGGCACCGATAGAAACCATAGGTGCGGGCCTTATCCTGAGCGCGGCCCTGCAGATCGGCTGGAGCATAACTGAAAGCCATTGGCGGCAAGGCTATGCGATCGAGGCTGCACATGCGGTGCTTGCACTTGCATTTAACCGTTTCGATCAGAACGTCGTCTATGCGCAAACGAGCGAGGCCAATCGTGCGTCGTGGATGATGATGCAAAAGCTCGGGATGGAGCGTGCCGCGGAACTCGACTATGTCGATCCGGACTACCCACCGGAAGAAAATCCGACCATCATCTACAAGCTGTCCCGCGAGAGATGGAAAGCAATGTATGCCTGAATTCGGCCTGGAAACCTCTCGCTTGTTCCTGCGTACGTGGCGCGAGGAGGATATCGATCCCTTTCACCTTATCTGCAGCGATCCCGTCGTTATGGCAACGCTTGGCCCGCCGATGTCACGCGAACAGGTTGTTACATTGATCGCAAGAATGCAGCGACTGCATGATCAGCTTGGCCATTGTTTCTGGGCTATGGAGCGCAAGGATGACCACGCGCTGATCGGCTGGTGCGGGCTTATCCGGGGTGGCGAAAACACGCCAATTCATAATAAACTAGAGATTGGCTGGCGCATGTCTCCCCCGGCCTGGGGCAAGGGCTATGTTACCGAAGCCGCCAGTGCCTCGGTACAATGGGCTTTTGACAGCCTGCCCGATGAAGCCGTCTGGGCGATTACCAGCACCAGCAACCGCCGCAGCCGTGCGGTAATGGAGCGGCTGGGGATGATCCATGATCAGGCGCTCGATTTCAATCATCCCAAACTATCTGCCGATAACCCATTGCTAAGCCACGTCACCTATCGCATGGATCGCGCATTATGGATGCAGAATCGCCAAGCTACCTAGACCTCGCCCGGCCCAAATCGAACAGCCGGGCGTTGTTCGTCCTCACCATCCTGACAGGCAGCTTCCTGCTGTTTCTCGTCCAGCCGATGATTGCGCGTATGGCGCTGCCGCGGTTGGGCGGGGCACCGGCGGTCTGGAATAGCG
>JBOFLS010000031.1:0-2760 GCA_051657985.1 Sphingorhabdus sp.
GACCTGGGGCTTCGTGAAAGTTCTGACGCCACCGGGCAAGGATCGCATATTGGGCGTGACGATCGTTGGTGAACATGCCGGCGAACTGATCGCCGAATTCGTGCTGGCGATGAAGGCAGGGCTGGGCCTCGGCAAGATATTGGCAACGGTTCATGCCTATCCGACGCTTGTAGAGGCCAATAAGTTCGTCGCGGGTAACTGGCGCAAGGCGCATGCGCCGGGCTGGGCATTGCCTTGGGTAGAGCGCTACTTCAAATGGCGACGGGGATAGTCTCGTTCGGCTTATTCCTGACCGCAATCCAGCAAATATATCGGCTTTCCGTTCGCGTTGGCCTTATCAAGCTATCCATTCGGATGACAAGGATGGACAGTTGTTAAACATCGGATGACCTGGTGGTTTTCGTCGGAATGATCGATAAACCGGCTTCTACGGATTGGGTGATCCGGCATTGCAATCCTAAGCCGTCAAAGCCATGATATTCATTGGCTGTCGCGAATGCACAAACCTGATCTTGCAAATGGACGCAACCCCGCGCCGATTTGTCACCACGTTCTACCTTGTCGCCGAAAACGCCCTTACCTGTTGTAGCAACAAGCCTATCTTGTCGATCGACGATGTCGATTACTGTATGTTGGCGACCGCCGGTAAATCTTTGATGATCGTTGAGCAACGTTTTGATCTGCCGTTCCCAATCAAACTCTAGATAAAGCACCGCCTCGGGCTGAGCTTTGCTGTTATGCGTCCAAACGCCGGCGGCATAAACAAGCATTATCTTGTTCCCAGCATCGGGATTTTGCCATACTTCGTCGCTAAACCACTCGCCAGGATAATCCGATCTCATTACACGTTGAAATTGCTTTGCTTTCTGCAAATTTATTGCAAGGATATGGGAGTGCGGATCGGCCGATATATGTACCGAGCCATCCGACTGGGCGATGAAGGCATTCAGATAGAAAGGGCAAGTTTCAATAAGAAGCCTTAGCCGTGAAGCTGCAGCAGCGTCATATTCCGGTCCCTTATGCTCAACCGCTGCAACAATCGCTGGATCACTTGCCAGCATGCGAAGATCGATACTCCGTTCAAATAAATAATGCGTGATACTGTTAATCAGCGCCTGCGACACATCCACCAAATTGGCGCCTTCAATCTCCTCGATAAGCTCGGCAGCGATCGCTGCCCCTTCTTCCAGACGTGCTGATACGTCCTTGCGAAAGCTTATCGACGCGGTATTCGCTCTTTGAGCCAGATTCTTGACCTCCTGGGCAACTACGGCGAACCCCTTACCGGCATCACCTGCACGTGCGGCCTCAATTGTCGCGTTCAGCGCCACCATTTTCGTTTGCCGGGCAATCGCCTCGCTGCCTTCGGCAAAACGATGAACTTCGACAGCAAGATGATCGAGCAGGGCCTGTAGTCGGCGAGGCATATCTATCTCTTTCCTTCAACGTTACCAGACGGCATGCTCTAAAACACCTATATGCTTGGCTTGGAAAACTGCTGAAACCGCGTATCTAATCCCTATCACATCTTCGCTCTATGAGAAGGGCCGTACAAGAGAAACTGTACGAATTGGCTTTGTCGCCTAACCGATGGCTCTTGGTCTGTGTAACCAACCGTTGCGCTCAATGCGCAATTTCAGATCAATATATGACAATAGCCATTGCGACCGACTACCCAGCCGCCCGGCGCGATGGCATCCAGTGCAACTGGAACAACCTTGGAGGGGTCGGCAAGCGTGATCACAATTCGCCCACTCAGATGCCGGACTGCCTTTACATTGGAAGCATTGCCCAATGCCTGCACCCAAGAAGGAATAAGCGCCTCACTCTCGACGGGGGCGTTTTCGGTGTCCGTTACAAGAGGCAGAGAAACGTTGACCGGGCTTCCTAGCGCCTGACGGATATCGTCGGCGAGCTGGTCGGCACGCGGGCCGATGACAACCTGCAGAGCGCTTTGGCTAAGCGTCACGGTGCCGCGTGCGCCTGCCCGTTTTAGCGCCGCGTCATTGACCAATGCGGTATCGCCAAGTTCCAGCCGGAGCCGCGTCGTGCAGGCATCGACCCTTTGCACATTGCCCGCGCCTCCAAGCGCCAGAATATAGGCCTCTACCTCACTGCTGGCCTCGGCAGTCTTCTCGCCCGAGGATACTTCATCATTCTCCCGCCCCGGCGTCATGAGGTTGAAACGGCGGATCACGAACGAGAAAACACTATAATAGATTAACGCATAGGCCGATCCCACAGGAAGCAGAAGCAGCGGGTTGGTTGCGAGTCCGTAATTTAGCACATAGTCGAAAAGCCCCGCCGAAAAGCCGAAACCCAGTTTTACGTTCAGGGCGTCCATGACCACCATCGATAGCCCCGTCAGTATGACATGAAGGACGTAAAGGAGCGGTGCGAGGAACATGAAGGTAAACTCAACCGGTTCGGTCACACCGGTCAAGAAGGATGTGAGCCCCAGAGACAGAAACATGCCGCCTACTTGCTTGCGCCGTCCGGGCAGCGCTGCACGGTACATCGCGAAGCAAGCGGCGGGCAGGCCGAACATCATTACGGGGAAAAACCCCGACATGAAGGCACCGGCACTTTTATCGCCCGCAAAGAAGCGATTGAGATCGCCCGTTGCACCGTTGTAATCGCCAAGGATGAACCAGGCGATATTGTTGAGCACATGATGCAGGCCGGTGACGATCAGTAACCGATTGAGCGCACCATAGACGAAGAGCCCGAAGGAGCCGGCGCCGACCACCCACTCGCTCA
>JBOFLS010000032.1:0-2647 GCA_051657985.1 Sphingorhabdus sp.
CTCGCCGGTAAGCGCCCTTCGACAGGCTCAGGGCTACGGTAATGTTGAAACCGTCTTTCTGCCCTAACGCGTCAAACTTTTAATCTGCATCACCTCACCGTTCGCCTCGAGCGTAGACGAGAGGCCGCAAGTTCGCGCGAGACCGGGGGGTGTCTCGTCTTCGCTCGACACGAACGGAAACGGAAGCGTTGCATATTTTTCGCACGATGCCCTAACGCGGCCTATTGCCCTTTGCCTTATGCTTCACGCCATGTTTGGAAGGTGCAGAGCCGCCCTTCCGGAAAGAGCGCTTCCCTTCCGGCTTGTCGCCGCGCGGCCCCTCTGATCGTTTTTGGCCGAAAGGCTTCGGGCCATGCCTGGGCTGGCCGGCATTAGGCGCACCCTTGCCCTTGCGGCGTTTTTCACGCCCGGCATCTGCGGCCGGGGCCTCGGAAGGGGTAATCTCGACGTCATTGTCTTCATCATGGCCCGGCCTTGCGACGGCCTTGGCAAAGCGCGCAGCGGCTGCCGCTGAAATGCCGACAAAGGTTTCCTCGGCCGTTATCCGGATCGCGCCGATATCATTCTTCGTCACCCCGCCCCTGCGGCAGAGCAGTGGCAATAGCCATTTGGGATCGGCGTTATTCTGCCTGCCGACATTCATTTTGAACCACACTGAGTCGTCAAACCCGGCGCGGTGGTTATCCTTCAACCGCTCCCGATTGCCGTCGTCCAGCATATCGGCTGCGACCGGCAGCTTCGCCCGGTGCATCCGGACCAAAGCGGCAGCGATCTCTTCGGGGCTGCGTTCGGCGAGCAATTTTGCGCCCAATGCCAGATCGTCCTCATCGACCTCAACGGGCGCAAGCAGCGCCTCGATCAGGCGGTCCTGGTCTTTCGCCTGAATATCGGCAGCGGTTGGTGCCTGGATCCACTCGGCCTCGATCCGCGCCCCGCGCAGCATCGACTCGACGCGCTTGCGCCGCTGATAGGGGACGATCAGCACCGCCGTACCCTTTTTGCCCGCCCGGCCCGTCCGGCCCGAGCGGTGCTGCAGCCCCTCGGCATCGCGCGGCAGCTCGACATGGATAACGAGCGACAGGTTGGGCAGATCGATCCCGCGCGCCGCGACATCGGTTGCCACGCACACCCGCGCCCGGCGATCGCGCAAGGCTTGCAGCGCATGGTTGCGCTCGCTCTGGCTATGCTCGCCCGACAGGGCTACGACGCTAAAGCCGCGCTCGGTCAGATTGGCGTGCAGGTGCCGCACATTTTCACGCGTCGCGCAAAACAGGATCGCGGTTTCCGCCTCGTGCAGGCGCAACAAATTGACCACCGCGTTTTCAATATCGGGCGGAGCGACGGTGACGACCTGATAGCTGATATCGCCATGGCCGCGATCCTCGCCCACGGTCGAAATGCGCAGCGCGTCGCTCTGGTAACGCTTGGCGAGCGCTACGATCGGCTTGGGCATCGTCGCCGAGAACAGCAGGGTTCGCCTGTCGTCGGGCGTGGCGTTGAGGATTTCTTCGAGCTCTTCGCGGAAACCCATGTCGAGCATCTCGTCCGCCTCATCGAGCACCGCGACCTTCAAGGCCGACAGGTCGAGCGCGCCGCGTTCCAGATGATCGCGCAGCCGCCCCGGCGTGCCGACCACGATCTGCGCACCCTGATTGAGGTTGCGCCGTTCCTTTGAGGCATCCATGCCGCCAACGCAGGTCGCGATCCGGACGCCGGCCTTGCCGTAAAGCCACATCAGCTCGCGGCTGACCTGCAGCGCGAGTTCGCGCGTCGGCGCGATGATCAGCGCCGCGGGTTCGCGCGCCAGGCTGATCATCCCGCCATCAAGGATCTGCGGTGCCATCGCCAGCCCGAACGCGACGGTCTTGCCAGAGCCGGTTTGCGCCGAAACGATCAGGTCGCGCCCATCGGCTTCGGCATCCAGTACCGCGGATTGAACGGGGGTAAGCGCAGTGTATCCACGCGCGGTAAGCGCCTCGTCGAGAAGCGCGGGAAGGTTTTCAAATGTCATTGGGGTTCCAGTGTTCAAACCGCCCTATGCGCCTTATTTGCGGCAATGTCTATGTTGCACCGCACAATAAATAGAAGCTTCGCCAATAACGTGGTCTGGAAGCTGCACAGATTGAGTTTACGAACCCCATAAATACAAGCACTTCGTCACCCCCGCGAAGGCGGGGGTCCATCACCTAAGGCCTAAATTTGAAACTCAGGTGATGGATTCCCGCCTTCGCGGGAATGACGAAGGAAATAATGAGATGTTCTTTTGAATCCCTGCCGCCGCTGGGCTATGCACCCCACATGGCTGATTCCCCCAACGCACCGCCCTTCATGGACCTCGAAACCTTAGCCAAAATGGCCGAAGGATTTGGCGCAGGGGCGACCGATCCGCTGACCGCTTACAAGAGCGCGCTCGACGCATGGGGGCAGGTGCTCGCCCCGCTGGCGAAGGCCGGCCATGACAAGGTCGACCCCAGGGATCGGCGCTTTGCTGGGCCGCAATGGGAGCATCCGGTGTTCGACCTGATGCGGCAAAGCTATCAGATCATGTCCGACTATATGCTGGGTGCGGCCGAGCAGCTGGAGGGGCTCGACCCTTCGCAGAAAGCCAAAATGGGCTTTGCCATCCGCACCGTGGTCGAGGCGATGA
>JBOFLS010000033.1:0-3054 GCA_051657985.1 Sphingorhabdus sp.
TGGCGGAGACGGAGGGATTCGAACCCTCGATACGGTTTTGCCGTATACTCACTTTCCAGGCGAGCGCCTTCGACCACTCGGCCACGTCTCCGCATTCCTGAAGGTCAAAGCCCCTAGCTGCCGATTCCCTCTTTCGCAAGCATAGCCTGCGTGGCATGTTCATCTTCATGAAAAAAGTTGCATATCTCGTTGCGGGCTTGGGCCTTATTTCTACTCCGCTTGCCGCCGAAAGCCCCCCCGATTTCCCTGTGCCCACGCCTTCGGAAATCGTAGCCAAGGCAAAGGTGGAGGAATGGATAGCCATTGCACCTGTCGATTTGCTGGTGATGGATCTGGCCCCCGATGCTGATGCCAAGGCCAAGCCGCGACGCGTGGTCATCCAGCTGATGCCCGCACCGTTTAGCCAAGGCTGGATTGGCAATATTCGTAAATTGGCCGCGGCAAAATGGTGGGATGGCACTAGCGTGAACCGCGTGCAGGATAATTATGTCGTACAATGGGGGGATGCGACTGAGAAGAAGGCCTTGCCTAAGGGTTTGGTGACGGTGCCGGAGTTTGAGTATGAAATTGATCCGGGTTTCAATGCGGCTGAACTGCGAGTGGAGTTAGGGGTTGCAGGGCTGCCCGAAGGAAGTTCCTTTCGGAATATGTTTGCCCCACAGGTTGCTTTTTGGAGAGGCTGGCCTGTCGGGTTGGAGAAATTGAGCCTTGATGTAAAAAGACTGAAAGGTTGGCCCGTCCACTGCTACGGCATGGTAGGCGTTGGCCGCAACCTCTCCCCTGATACCGGCAGTGGCGCGGAACTCTACACCGTCATCGGCCATGCGCCGCGGCATCTGGATCGCAATATTGCGCTTGTCGGCCGGGTGATTGAGGGGATCGAGCATCTGAGCAGTCTGCCCCGCGGCACAGGTGCGCTGGGCTTTTATGAAAAAGACGAGGAGCGCGTGCCCATCTTGTCGGTGCGGATGGGTAATGATGTGCCGGGGCTTTCGGCTTATGAATATCTTTCGACCGAAAGCGAGAGTTTTGCGCTTTATGCCGATGCGCGGTCAAACCGGCGTGATCCGTTTTTCATAAAGCCTGCGGGTGGGGCCGATATCTGTAATATTCCGGTGCCCGTGCGGCGGAAGGCTGTAAATTAAATGCGCTTCCCTTCGGCAGGCAAGGCGCAAAGACGCATAGAAAATCCATATCTTTGTGCCTACGTGCCTTGCGCACTGCAAGTGCGCCTAAATACATGTGCGAAATGACAAATGAAACCCTCACCACCAGCGCCACCCTTTGGATATGGCAAACCGACAAGGCCCCGGCCAGCTGGCATTTCATCACCATCGATGGCGAAGCGGCAGAGGCGATCCGGGCAACGGCGATCATGCGCAAGCTGGAGGGTGGCACGCGGCATGGCTGGGGCTCGGTGAAAGTGAATGCGACGATCGGCGAGACTAGTTGGCAAACCTCGATCTTCCCAGCCAAGGAAAGCGGCGGTTATCTGCTGCCGGTGAAGGCTGCGGTGCGCAAGGCGGAGGGGCTGATCGCAGGCGATAGCGTCGAAGTCCGCCTTGCCTATTGATCAATGCCGCTCACCTATCGTCTCGATGTCGGATCCGCTGCTATCGCGCAGACCTTCGATGTCGAAGCCGGTCGCGATGCCTGGGAAGGCGGGCCCATTTCGCCCGGTCAATTCGCCCCAGTCATCGCACGGGCCGGAAAACAGGGGGAACGGCTGATCCGGCCGATGCACTGGGGCTACCCGGCGCCCGGCCAGTCGTCTCACTTTGCGGGAAGCGATCCTATCCGCTGGGTGTCGACGGTGCGTAATCTGGAAAGTCCGTTCTGGATCGGTAATTTGCGGCATAGCGAACTGCGTTGCCTGATCCCGGCCACAAGCTTTTCTGTCGGTACAGGAAAGAAGCGCGACTGGTACCATATTAGCGATGCGCCGACATTCGCCTTTGCCGGCATCTGGTGCGATCTCACCGATATGCCGGTTTTTGCGATCCTATGTACCGAAGCTGCCAAGGAATTCTCGAACGTATCGATGCCTGTGATCTTGCCTGCGTCAGTGCAGAATGAATGGCTATCCGTGGACTGGAAGACTGCACGGGCACTGGTTCGACCTTCTTCGGCGCATCGGCTTGATATTGGACGCTAAGAGCACAGTATAAGGTAACCTGCCCCTAAATCCGGGCAAGGTGACGCCACATATCGGCACATGATGCTATTATCGGCGTTGACAGGGGGTAATGTATGGCGGGTTTGGTAGCCGCCACAATCGCCGGAGAATTATTTTATGCAAGCCCCCTTATTTTCAAAGCCTTTGATCGTGCTGGCTATGTTAGCGACCCCGACGATAGTATCCGCACAAATGCAGCCCCCAGCCGATCCGACTTCACCACCTTCGGCTCCGTCGCCGACACCGCCCGATGGTCCAACCACCCCGGAAATGCCGGCTCCATCCGAAACGCCTTCAAGTCCAACCCCGCCTTCGACACCACCGGCCCCAACAACGCCGGAAACATCACCGCCGCCACCGACAACACCTGAAACGACGTCGCCTGTGCCCCCGGCTTCATCCACGCCAGAGGCAACAACCGCTGCGCCTTCGGCTCCATCTACACCGGAGACAACAACGCCTGCGCCGACAATGGCGCCTTCATCACCCCCACAGGTTACACAGCGTACGGATTATCCGCGTTGTTCCAAAACCGTGACCGACAATTGTGTGCAGGACGCCGCACCCCGATCAAAACGCCGTCGCTAGTGTTAGCGCACATGCCTCGCTATCAAGCCGGGCATGTGCGTTGTCGCCTTTGCCATAGACTATGATCCACGCTGGCGGTTCGTCCTTGCTGGCAACCGGGACGAATTTCACGCTCGACAGGCTGAGCCTCTTGATCGCTGGAAAAGCGCCTCGCATGTTATCGCCGGGCGTGACAAGCAGGCCGGTGGTAGCTGGTTGGGTGTAAGCGAACAAGGACGACTGGCCGTAGTTACTAATATCCGCATGATAAAACGGTCGGATCCGGCAAAGGCATCGCGCGGTGCTTTGGT
>JBOFLS010000034.1:0-17826 GCA_051657985.1 Sphingorhabdus sp.
GGATCAACGAGCACAGCGATCGGCCCACCATCAATTTCGACCCGTCCATAATTCAGCATAAAACGGATATAGTCGATCGGATACCAGTTGAGCCCGAGCAGATAACTGGTTTGCTTACCGCCGCGACCAAGTCGGCTATTGATCGCGGCTAGGCTTGTTGCGCCGGTCGTGAAGTTATTGGTCAATCCGTTTTTAAGCGCCGAGTCATCCAGATCGATGTGATCGAGACGTGTTGCAATCTGGAATGCGCCCAATCCACCTTTGTTGACGGGGTTGAGAACCTTGGTACGGCTCCATGCGCCCTCGCCCTGCCTGTAGCCGCGTGTCTCGCCTGTTATGAAATAGCCGACCTCCCCATAGGCCCCGAAATATTCGGGATCGGAAGTCGGCACAACGGCGATGTTACCGCCGGTAAACGCATCGAGACCGGTTGCCAAATCACCCGCACGATAGGCATCGGCCTTCAGCCACTGTGCCTCGCCGGCAAAATAGAGACTGTTGAATACACCAGCAATTTCCGCTCCTATAATCCGGTCGCCTTTGGCGGCAAAGCTGCCGGTATCGACAAAGCGAACATCGGTAAGCTGTGTATTTGGCCGGGCGCGATACCGGGCAAGCTGATTGGTCGATGGTGTATTGACACCGTTGGAGGCGACACCACCGGCATTCGAGGCGAAGTTGCGGTGCTGATAGTTCAGCCCGAAATGCAACTGCCCGCCCAACGCTTTCGGCGCGTAAACCAAACGTCCGGCACCGATCCAACCATTGTTATCGAAGCTGCTGTCGATGCTATGCGCGACAAACAGGCCCGCTTCTGCGAGCAGCGCTTTGTCCGTGCTGCGCCAGGCTAGGGCAGCACCCAAACGACGGCTGTTTAAAAAGGCATCGTTAAAAGCAGCGCGTTCCAGATAGGTCACATAATTCGAACTTGAAGGTTGTTCGAGACCGCTCAATGTATCGAAATTACCAAGGCGTAGAGTAATGGGTGCATTTTCGGGACTATAACTTAGATATGCATCACCAAAGCTGGTGTTGGCATTGGCGAAATCGACCTCGACCTTATAACCGAAACCGCCGGGCATAGTACCTTCAGCCCCAAGCCGTACACGACGAAAACGACTGTTGAAACCCAAGTTCCGGCTAGCCGCATATTCGCCCGGAATAGCGATATTGCCCACATCAAAATGGATGCGCCCGCGGGGTTTGAAGCTCCAACCGCCCTCGCCCTTGATTTCGGGTGCGCCCTTAAACGCTATTTCGGGAACGGGCTTTGTTTCCGTTTTCTTTTCAACAACAATTGCAGGCACAGGCGCCGCCGGGGATGCCGCCTTATCGACTTTCGCGGAAATTTCGGCAAGTTGGGCTTTCAGCGCTGCAATCTCGGCACGCAAGGCTTCGAGCTCGGCATCGTTTGATTGCGCAAGTGCTGGATTCGCCACCAACATCGCCATCAAAGCAATTCCCGAAAGCAGAGGTTTCTTGCCAAAGTCCATGCGCATTCCCTTTTCAATCCTTGATATCGATGTCTGTTTCTTTGCAAATTCACGTCGCCAGTATGACAATAATAAGAAGCTTTTATTACAACAGGGCATTGCATCGCTTTACGCTTGCGTAAACGTAAAGGCCATGCCAAGTCGCGCCACTATCTGACCGATGGAATCATACCATATGATCGTCGGCCTTAATGTTGGAGATTGAAAATGACCATCAACTTTCAGGACAAAGTCGCCATTGTGACCGGTGCCGGCGGTGGATTAGGCCGCGCATATGCGCTCGAGCTTGCAAGGCGCGGAGCCAAGGTAGTGGTCAACGATCTTGGCGGCGCACGCGACGGCACAGGGCATTCCGATGCGGCGCTGAAGGTTGTCGAAGAGATCAAGGCTGCCGGCGGAGAAGCGATGTCGAACGGCGGCAGCGTGACTGTATATGATCAGATGGTCGAAATGGTTGCCAAGGCGAAAGAAGCTTGGGGGGGCGTTCACATCCTAATCAACAATGCCGGCATCTTGCGCGACAAGAGCTTCGCCAAGATGGAAATGGAGGATTTCCGCCTGGTGGTCGACGTCCACCTGAACGGATCGGCCAACTGCACCAAGGCAGTATGGGATCTGATGCGCGAACAGAATTATGGCCGCATCTTAATGACAGCATCGTCGACCGGCCTTTACGGCAATTTCGGCCAAGCCAATTATGGCGCGGCCAAGCTGGGCCTCGCAGGGCTGACCAAAACACTCTACCTTGAAGGTGCAAAGTATAACGTAAAATGCAATACGCTTGCACCCATAGCCGCTACGCGCATGACCGAAGACATTTTTCCGCCAGAAGCCTTCAAGATGTTCGCACCTGAAAATGTAGTGCCAGCGGCGCTTTTCCTCGTTTCCGAAGATGCACCTGCCAATATAATCATGGGCGCCGGTGCCGGCTTCTTTCACACAGCGCATGTCACGATGACACAAGGTATGCTGCTATCGGGCGAAGACCTTTCGCCCGAAGGTGTTGCCGCCAACTTCACAGCCATTAGCGATCGAGCAGGGGAGATAGTGCCGCAATCGGGTGGGGAGCAATCGATGGCAGCCATGGCTAAACTGCAAGCGAAGATGGGGTAGGTCTCTAGACCCTATTTCAGTTAAATAGGGTCTAGCCTTCTACCAGCTTCAGCAGCTTTCGTTCTACCGGTGCCAGTACTGGTATCAGTTCGTGCCCGCGCTTTAGCACCGCCCCCGCCTCTCCGATCAGGGCCCACATGCCCTGCTTATTCCGGAGTGCGGGGTTTTTGACGATGCAATATTCGGGACGTTCGGCAGTCCGTCTGAAAGCGGAGAACACGGCCATGTCGCGGCCCAGATCAATGGCATAGTCGCGCCACTTTCCAGCGGCCACCATTCGACCATAGAGATCCAGTATCCGTGTAAGCTCGTCCCGTTCAAACCCGACTTGTGTCTGCAAGCGCGTATTGAGCGGAAAAGGGGTGATAACCGCGCTCAAGCTGACTTTCGTCCCCCCTTCTTGCGCACCGCGCTTTTCGCTACAGCTTCTGCATCGCGCTCTTCAAGCAGCTGCGCTAGCCGCTTTTGCAGTGTTTCCATCTCACACTGCAAAATTTCGAGCTTTTGCGTCGCGGGATCGAAACGATCGGTGCACGGCGTGCCATAGGGTACGAAATTCTGCGTTGCGGGCTTTACCTCGACCAACGTCTGTTTTGCCGGAATACCGATCATGGTAGCCCCCTCGGGCACATCCTTTGTAACGACTGCATTGGCACCGATGCGCGCATTGGAGCCGACATGGATCGGCCCGAGTATCGCTGCGCCAAGACTGATGATTACATTATCGCCGATAGTGGGATGCCTTTTGCCGTTATCACCACCGGTGGGATTCCGTCCACCCAGCGTCGCCCCCTGATAAATGGTTACATTATCCCCGATTTCGGTCGTCTCACCGATCACAACGAAGCCATGATCGATGAAAAAATTTCGTCCGATGACGGCACCGGGGTGGATGTCGATTGCCGTCAGCAAACGCGACAGATGGTTCACGAAGCGCGCAAGAAAAAACATATGCCCCTTGAACAACCAATGGGCCACACGATGAAATCCCAACGCCCAGACGCCGGGATACAGTAAAATTTCGGCACGGCTGCGTGGCGCGGGATCTCGAGCCTTGATCGAGTCGAGATAGTCTAAAATATTCGACAGCATCGGCCCTATTTCTCCTGCTGCGGTTCTTGCAGCCTTATGCGCAATTAACTTTGGTCGGGATCGCACTACATCGGCAAATCTAATCATTCTCAAATGTTTTTGCCAGTGCTTAGGTAATATAGAACGACATTATCCTTGGTAAATATCGCCATAATCGATTAATGTTCCGCCAACTAATCGAAAAGGCCATTTTAATGAGCACTTATCTCCCGACGCTCAAACAGCTGCAATATCTGGTTGCATTGGAAGAGCATGGGCATTTCGGCAAGGCGGCCGATGCCTGCTATGTAACGCAATCGACATTGTCCGCAGGCATTCGGGAACTTGAATCGCTTTTGGGTCTGATCCTTGTCGAACGGACGAGGCGCGTGGTACGCTTTACCCCGCTGGGTCGTAAGATGGTTGCCAAGGCGCACCGTATCTTACGCGAAGCGGAGGAACTTGCGGATATGGCGCGTGCTGCCGGCAAGCCATTGGCCGACGATCTGCGGATGAGTGTAATCCCGACGATCGCGCCCTTTCTCCTTCCCCGCCTGCTTCCGCGTTTACGCAAGCAATATCCCGATCTGAAACTCTATCTGCGCGAAGAAACCAGTGCTGCTGCTTGCGATGCGCTGCACAAAGGACAGGTCGATTGCGTCCTTCTGGCGTTGCCTTATGGCTGCGGGGATACCGAGCATGCCAAATTGTTCGATGACCGTTTCTATGTTGCCTTTCCCAAAGGCGAACCGGATAATCCGCCCAGCACTATCGTACCTGAAATGATAGACGAATCGCGTCTGTTGCTGCTGGTCGACGGCCATTGCCTGAAGGATCATGCGCTTGCCGCCTGCAACCGCCCGGAATTGCGGGCCTCAGCAACAATGCTAGGCACATCGCTGCACACCTTGATCCAGATGGTCGACAATGGTCTGGGACAGACGCTAATCCCTGAAATGGCAGTGAAGAACGGACTTCTGAATGGCACCGAGGTGCAGGCCCGCCCCCTCGACGCCCCGCATGCCAGCCGTGAGATCGCCCTCGTCTGGCGCACCAATAGCCCCCGTCAGCCGGAATTTGAGTTACTTGCGGTAGCAATGCGGGAGGTTGCGGCGGCTAAGTAAACTTTTGCCTAGATCTGCGGCAGGTCGACGTTTTGCTAATCCCACTTCTCCGCCCGCACATCGTCGCTGGCCTTGGCCTCAACCCATTCGCCCTTGTCTCCCCGATACTCCTTTTTCCAGAAGGGCGCATCGGTCTTTAACCGATCAATGATAAAGGCGCAGGCCTCCAGTGCCTCAGCGCGGTGAGCAGAAGCGGTTGCGACCAGCACTATTGCCTCCCCCAAAACCATTCGTCCGATTCGATGGATAATCGTGCAACCCGACAGCTGCCAGCGTCGCTGCGCTTCCTCACCCAGTTGCGCAAGGCTTGCCTCAGTCATACCGGGATAATGTTCGAGCTCGATTGCCTCCACTCCATCATCGTTGCGTACGATACCGGTGAAGGTCGCGACCGCGCCGATTCCATCCGCTTCGAGTGCGGCGATCTCCACAGCGATATCGAAAGACTCGCGTTGGACGCTGATGCGGATCATCCGCCTGTAACCGGCGGAAATATGGCAAATTCGCTTATTCCGGCCAAGGACGCATCGGCCTTTGCCAGGCGCCGATCCAGTGCAAAGCGAAGCTTGCTACGATCAGCAAAAGCCTCGGCATATGCAGAGGACTGCCCCGCCAGCCAATCGAGCGCATCGGCAATAGTCTGAACCTCAGCGGGAAAATCCCGTTCTTCGTCATCGCGGCCTAACGTTTCACGGACATGTGCAAGATAAACCATACGCACTTCGTTCAATCCATATATTTCAAACCGGCACGCAGATAATCCCAGCCGGTGACAAGCGTCAGTATCGCAGCAACCCATAACAAGCTCAACGCTGCGGTTTTTAGCAGATCGAATTGCGGTAGGGCTCCGGCCAGTATCAATCCGCCAAAGGCAACAAGCTGTGCGGTCGTTTTCCATTTGGCCAGTTGCGATACCGGCACCGAGACCTGCAATCCGGCCAAGAATTCGCGCAATCCTGAAACGGTGATTTCACGCAATAGGATGATCAAGGCCGCAATCACATGCCAGCCATCGACATCGCGGGTAAAGACAAGCAACAGGATGACCGCACCGACCATGATCTTGTCAGCGATCGGATCGAGAAATACCCCCAGTTTCGAAACCGTCCCCTGCGCGCGGGCCAGATAGCCATCGAAATAATCGGTGATGCCCATCAGGCAGTAAAGCGCAAAGGCCAGCCAGTAATCGATCGGCAAAGGCTGCACGCCGCTTCGATGCACGCCCGGCCAAAGCAGGAAGACAAGGATGGGCACCGCAAGGATGCGGGACAGCGTCAGAATATTGGGCAGGCTGAGCATGAGTGTCGTCCTAACGGGAGTGGATGTGAAAATCACGAAGGAATTGATCGCCTCGTTCCTTTCGCTTTTCATCGCCCGTCACTACCGCTAGGGCAGGGCGCAACCGAGGGGGATAAGAGGGCCTAGATGCAGACTTCATTGTCACTGCTTAAAAAGCGGCATTTCCTACCGTTGTTTGTCACGCAATTTCTAGGTGCGTTCAACGACAATCTGTTTCGCACCGCGATGGTGATGCTGGTCATCTACACAATCTACGACGATCCAACTCGAGAGGCGCAATTCAGTACAATTGCGCAAGGGCTTTTCATTCTGCCCTTTTTCCTTCTTTCGGCGATTTCCGGGCAGCTCGCCGACAGCCGCGACAAGGCGGGGCTGATCCGTATCATCAAGACGGCTGAAATCATAATCATGCTATTCGGCGCAGCGGGGCTTTTGCTGCACAATGTGCCGCTGATGCTTTCCGCCCTATTTGCCATGGGCGTTCATTCGACCTTTTTCGGGCCGATCAAATACGCCATTTTGCCGCAGCATCTGCGTGAAGAGGATGTACTCGGCGGTACCGGGCTCGTAGAGGCGGGAACCTATATCGCAATCCTTCTCGGCACTATTTTCGGGGGATGGGGGCAGCAGCTGGTGCGCGATGGCTCGGTCCCGACATGGACGATGGCCGCGGCCGTT
The DNA here is from genome assembly GCA_051657985.1 of Sphingorhabdus sp. Lineage (GTDB taxonomy): Bacteria > Pseudomonadota > Alphaproteobacteria > Sphingomonadales > Sphingomonadaceae > Sphingorhabdus_B. The sequence continues at coordinate 6,779 of JBOFLS010000034.1, forward strand.
ATCGCAGTTGCTATCGTCGGGCGAATTGCAGGCGGTATGGTGCCCGCTGCCCCGCCCGAGGCCGATGCGCGCGATCTGAAGGTCGATCTTAATATCTTCACGGCATCCTGGCGCTTGATTCGCGATGTGATGCATGTCCGCCGCATTCGTCTTGCCATTATCTGCATCAGTTTTTTCTGGTCGATAGGCGCTTTGCTGGCGGCTCAATTCCCGCCACTTGTTAAAAACGCATTGCACGCCGATGAAAGCGTGGCCACGGCCTTTCTGGCGATCTTCTCGATCGGAATTGCAATCGGCTCGATTGCGGTCAACCGTTTGCTGAAAGGTGCGGTTTCGGCACGCTATTCGCCGATTTCGGCAATCATTATGAGTTTATTCGTCTTGATGCTCTGGTATGCGGTCGAAAGCTGGGGGCCATCGACCGGGCCGCTCTACGATTTCGGAACCTTTATCACCTACCCGCTCGCCGATTTCGTCATGCTGGCGCTTTTGGGTATCGCGATTTTTGGCGGGATGTTCGTGGTGCCGCTCTATGCCTATCTGACTGTCACCGTGGCCAAAAACGAAACAGCGCGCACGATTGCGGTTAATAATATTGTTAATTCGGGCTTCATGGTGGTGGCGTCGCTATCGCTGGGCGCACTGATCGGCATTGGCGCAACGATCGAAGGGACGCTCCTTTATGTGGCCTTTGCCTGCCTGATCTCCGCCTGGATCGCCCGCACGCTGCACCGCGCTAGCGATTAAGCGATAAAGGTATAGAACACGGTAAAGAATGCGCCAAAGCTGACGACAAACAGATGCGCATCCTCGCGCTGCCACCATTTTCTTGGCTTTGGCTGCCATTCTGCAGGAACCGCGAACACATGTGGCGGCAATATCTGACGAAATGGATGGCGTGCGCCTTCGCTATTTAAAACCAGCTTCCTCTGCATCTCACGATCCCTTTGTATTTTCCTCATTCAGGGCGTTAACGTTTTGTTAGGGATAATGGCGAGGGGCAAAGAAGGTTAACGGGCATAGCCAAAAGCACTGTGCCAATATGCGACAGTTCGATGATTGGATTACCGTGGAATGGTGCCCCTGGCCCGACTCGAACGGGCACATCTTTCGATACTCGATTTTGAGTCGAGCGCGTCTACCAATTCCACCACAGGGGCTTTGAGGAGTGTGCCTCTAGCGAAGGGGCGTCATCGATGCAAGAGCCGGAATCACTCGGTAACGACCAGCCGGTAACCGCAATCGGTGGTCTCCAGGTTAAGAAGGTCGCCGTAGCGTTCCACCCATCGCCCGCTTTTGAGATCGGCTTCCAACCGCGCCAGCCCCGCCGAGATATCGCCTATCTTCCAGAAAGGCGACATGCCGGAGCGGATATGCAGATCGAGATAGGCGGTGGGGCGCCGCCAATAGGCGGCAAGAAAACCGTCGCTGCAATCATGCGGGATGAGTACAGGCGTGATACTAGCTGAGCCAAGCCAGCCAGTATATTCCGCAATACTCGGCATCTGCCCCTCATCGAGCGCCGCAAGTTCGGGAAAATAGTCGAGCAGCCAAAAATCGCGAAACGACGGATCATAGGTCAGGATCGCAATCGGTCCGCGCGCGACGCGGCGCAACTCGGCCATGCCGCGCGCCTTGTCGTTCCAGTGATGCACTGTCAGCACCGCCATTATGGCGTCGAAGCTTTTGTCGGCAAAGGGAAGCGACTCGGCACAACCCCGAACCACCGGCGCGGCGGTTGGGGCGCGCTGCCGGATCATCTCGACCGAGGGTTCGAGCGCGATGACTTCGCGGTCGGCAGGCTCATAGGAGCCGGTTCCCGCCCCCACATTCAGTACCGTGTGCGCATCGCCCAGCGCCGCCCAAATATGGACACCGATGCGCGGGTCGGGCTTGCGCAGATCGGCGTAAGCGACGCCGATGCTGTCATAGGCTGTCCCCAAGCTCACTCCAGCTCTCTTGCCAGCGTCTTCTGCGTTGTCTTGCCATAGGGCGGCTTGAAACCGCCTAGGCCCGCCACATCCAGCTTGGGCTGGGTATAGATCGAGCGGGCGTGGCTGAAGGTCTTGAAACCCTCCGGCCCATGATAGCTGCCCATGCCCGACGGCCCGATACCGCCGAACGGCAAGTCGTCGATCGAGACATGGAAGATCACATCGTTGACGGTCACCCCGCCCGAGATGGTCTTGGTCAGCACGCGTTCGCGCTCGCCCGCATCCTCGCCGAAATAATAAAGGCCCAGCGGGCGATCCTTCCGGTTCACATAGTCGATGGCTTCATCAATCCCGCGATAGGTTTTGATCGGCAGCACGGGACCGAAAATCTCATCCTGCATCACCTTCATATCGTCATCGACATTACGCAAGATGGTCAGCGGCATTTTGTGGCCGTTGGAGGAAGAGAAATCCTCATTGCCGGGATTGACCTCGATCGCCTCGGCACCCTTGGCCTTGGCATCGTCGATCAGCCCCTGCAGCCGGTCGCGGTGCCGTGCGTTCACGACCGAAGTGTAGTCGTCATTGTTTAAGAGCTTGGGATACATCGCGCTCACCGCGCCTGCGACCGCGCCGATCGCGCGATCCTCCATATCCTCGGGCACGAACATATAGTCAGGGGCAAGGCAGATCTGCCCGGCATTCATCATCTTGCCCATCGCGATCCGCTCCCCTGCCCGCTCGATATTGGCGCTGCGGCCCAGGATAGTCGGCGATTTGCCGCCCAGTTCCAGCGTCACCGGTACCAGATTGTCGGCGGCGGCGTGCAGCACATGCCTGCCGACTGCGGTGGCCCCTGTGAAAAGCAGATGGTCAAACGGCAGCGAGCAGAAGGCCTGGCCGACATCGGGGCCGCCAGTGATCACCGCCAGTTCGTCGTCGGCGAAATATTTGGCGAAGACCGTCTTCATCATCTCAGACGTGTCTTCGGTAAACTCGCTGGGCTCCACCATTACCCGGTTGCCCGCCGCAAAAGCCTGCGCCACTGGACCAATCGTCAAGCCAACCGGAAAGTTCCAGGGCGACACCACGCCGATGACGCCCTTGGGCTCGTAGCGCAGCTCCGCCTTCGCGCCGAGCAATCCCAGAGGGAACATGGGTTTACGCTTTTCGGTGCGCGCCCATTTATCGATATTCTTCAAACAATATTTAGCGGCGGTGACCGAGGGCATGATGTCGGTCATCAAGCTTTGTTCGTGGCTGCGATGGCCGAAATCGCGACTCATCGCGCGGGCAAATTCCTGTGCGCTATCCTTCATCATCGCGACAACGCGTTTCAGTCGATCCTTGCGCGCTGACATGGGTTCGGGACGAGCAGCTTCGAAAGCGGCGCGCTGTTTGTCCAATATGGCCTTCATCTCTGCGGACATCTTCATTCTCCTGGTTTAATCGCTTAGTTAATCCTTATCGAAAGCGATGCAAGTTTTTGGTTCGCGCAGAGGAAGCAGAGAGGCGGTTCTGAGCCGTAGACTCAATATTCTACTCAAGCGCGAATAGTACCGCGATATGGCCTGTTTGAAAGCGGCTTCGCCGCAAGCACAAAATCTCTGCGATCTCTGCTTCCTCTACGCCCTCTGCACGAACCAATTTTGATTTATTTCAGACCAGAACCGACCTATTTAGAAAAGACTCGATTTTAAATTTTTCAAGGACTCCCTCATGACCAGCACCGATCCCGTCGTCATTCTCTCCTACGCCCGCACCCCGATGGGTGGCATGCAAGGCGCGCTGGCCGATGTCGCCGCGACCGATCTGGGCGCGACGGCGGTGAAGGCGGCGGTCGAGCGCGCGGGCGTTTCGGGCGAGGATATCGAGCGCATCTATATGGGCTGCGTATTGCCCGCAGGCCTTGGCCAGGCCCCTGCCCGTCAGGCGGCACTCAAGGCCGGCCTGCCCAAATCGGTGCAGGCGACCACGGTGAACAAGGTCTGCGGCAGCGGCATGCAGACGGTGATCATGGGTGCCGAAGCGATCGCAGCAGGCTCGGTCGACTATGTGATCGCGGGCGGGATGGAGAGCATGACCAACGCCCCCTATCTGCTCAAGAAACACCGCAGCGGCGCGCGCATCGGGCATGATACCGCCTATGACCACATGTTCCTCGATGGCTTGGAAGATGCCTATGAACCCGGCCGCGCCATGGGCACCTTTGCGCAGGAAACCGCGAACGAATATCAGCTGACCCGTGAAGCGCAGGATAACTACTCGATCAAATCGCTCCGCCGTGCGCAGGCCGCGATTGCATCGGGCGCATTCAAGGATGAGATCGTTGCCGTCACCGTGGTCAGCCGCGCGGGCGAAACCGTTGTCGATACCGATGAGCAGCCTGGCAAGGGCCGCCCCGACAAGATCCCGGCGCTTAAAGCCGCCTTTGCCAAGGACGGCACGATCACCGCGGCTACCTCCTCCTCGATTTCAGACGGTGCCGCCGCGCTGGTGCTGACCCGCGCCTCGACCGCCGAAGCCAAAGGGCAAAAGCCGGTTGCACGCATCGTCGCGACCGCCGCGCATGCGCAGGAACCGGCGGCCTTCACCACCGCCCCCGTCGGCGCGATCCAGAAATGCCTGGCCAAGGCAGGCTGGACTATAGACGATGTCGACCTGTTCGAGGTCAACGAAGCCTTTGCCTGCGTCGCGATGTTCGCGATGCACGACCTGGGCATCCCCCATGAGAAGATCAACGTCCATGGCGGCGCGACGGCACTTGGCCACCCCATCGGCGCATCGGGTGCGCGCATCCTGACCACGCTAATCGGCGCGCTGAAAACGCATGGCAAGACGCGTGGTGTCGCCAGTCTCTGCATCGGCGGCGGCGAAGGCACCGCGGTGGCGATCGAATTGCTGTGACACAATTTGCGACACTAATATCTTTAAACTGAACGGCTTGTTCGAACCAAGTTCAAGTAAATTCTCCTAGAAACGGGAACAGGACGTCGGCGATGGCGTTCACCCCGCCAAAAGGAGTTAACTATGAAAAAGACAATCCTGATTGCGGCTGCAGCTATTGCAACCCTCTCCCCCATTGTCGCTCACGCACAGACGCGTGAACTCGAGCGCGACCGTCGCGAAGTGCGCGAAGAGAGTCGCGAATATCGTGATGCTCAACGTTATGGTGATCGTGACGATGTCCGCGAAGAACGCGGTGAGTACCGAGATGCGAAGCGCGAATATCGCGAAGACTGGCGTGATTATCGCCAAAGTAATCGTGACGCTTTTCGCGCGACGCGCTTTTCCGCACCGTTTCGCTATCGCAGCTTCAACAATGGTGTAGGCATTGGCAGAAGCTATTACGCACCGCGTTATTACATCAATAATTATGATAGCTATCGCCTGCGGTCGCCGGGTCGCAACCTGCGTTACGTCCGTCATTACAATGACGTCCTACTGGTCAACGTTCGCACCGGTCGCGTGGTCGAGGTCTATCGCAACTTCTTCTGGTGATCCCCCTCCCAACCAGAAGCGGGGCCGTCGGAGCAATCCGGCGGCCCTAACTTTTTACGATTTGAGAAGAGCAATAAAATATCTTGGTCCTGAGTCTGTGTATCGATTAAGGTAACATAGTGAACATCATCTTCGTCCTTTTCGACAACGTCACTCAGCTTGACTTTGCAGGCCCAATACAATTCCTTTCTCGACTGCCGGGTGCTACAACCCATGTAGCCAGCAAGGACCGCAAGACGGTAAGCACCGACTGCGGTTTTTCCATCGTACCCACCACCAGCTTTGCCGAGTGTCCGCAGGCGGACATTATCTGCGTACCCGGCGGGCACGGTGTGCGGCAAGCGATTGCTGATTCAACCATCGTCGGTTTCGTTCGCGAACAGGCCAAGGCTGCGCAGTGGGTGACAAGCGTCTGCACCGGCAGTTTCGTGCTTGGCGCCGCCGGATTGTTGCAGGGTAAGCGGGCGACGACGCATTGGGCCTATACCCATTTACTGCCAATATACGGTGCGACGTATGAAGACGCCCGGGTCGTGCGTGACGGGAATCTGGTAACGGCGGGCGGCGTAACCTCCGGCATCGATTTTGCGCTTGAATTGATGGCGTTGGCTCAGGGTGAGGATGTCGCGCGCACTATCCAGCTTGCGCTCGAATACGACCCTGCCCCGCCCTTTGCCGGCGGCACCCCACATAGCGCGCCTGCGCCATTGGTCGATGCTTTGCGCCAGCGAGTTTATGATCAAGCGGCTGAGGAGATGGAGGCAGCGATCCGCGTGCTTCGGCCTTAACCGCCTAATTAAAATCCCGCTGGACAAGACGAGAGGAACGAATAATCTCTTCAACCCGGAGGAGAGGTTCATGCTGAAGAAATTGGCAATCGTCGTCGCGGCGGCGCTGGCGCTTGGTGGATGCAAGCTGGCGGATAACAATCCGGGTGCGCAAAACCCCGATTTTGCCAAGATAGATGGCGAGTTTCTGAAGACCGGCGGCAATGGCGACGACTGGGCCTTTCCGGCGCAAAGCTATGGTGAGGCGCGGCACAGCCCACTGACGAAGATCAACGACAAGAATGTGAGCGAACTCGGCATAGCGTGGTTTGCCGACATGCCCGACGCACGCGGACATGAATCGACGCCTGTCGAGGTGGACGGCACGCTGTTCGTCACCGGGCCATGGTCGAAGGTATTTGCCTATGAGGCGAAGACCGGCAAGCCGTTATGGCAGTTCGACCCTGAAGTCGACAAGGCGCGCGGGGTGAAGGCCTGTTGCGACGTCGTCAACCGCGGTGTTGCCTTCTGGAAGGGCAAGGTCTTTGTCGGCACCATCGACGGCCGCCTGATCGCGCTCGATGCCAAAACCGGCGCCGAGATCTGGAGTGTGCAGACGCTTGATCCAAAATCGAACGGGATCATCACCGGCTTCCCGCGCGTGGTCAAAAACCTGGTCATCATCGGCAATGGTGGTGCCGAATTCGGGATGCGCGGTTACGTTACCGCCTACCATGCTGACACAGGCAAGCAGGCCTGGCGTTTCTACACCGTCCCCAATCCCAAGGGCGAGCCCGACAATGCGGCAAGCGACAAGGTGATGAAGGAGCTTGCTTACGACACGTGGAGCAAGGAGCCCAAAAAGGGCGACTGGCGCGAAAGTGGCGGCGGCGGCACGGTGTGGGACGCGATCGTCTACGATCATGAGCTCGACCAGCTCTATCTGGGTGTCGGCAATGGCAATCCCTGGAACCATGGCATCCGTTCCAATGGCGAGGGCGACAATCTCTTCCTCTCCTCAATCGTCGCGCTGAAGCCCGAGACCGGTGAATATCTGTGGCACTATCAGGAAACGCCCGCCGAAACCTGGGACTATACCGCGACCCAGCCGATCATCCTTGCCGACGAAAAGCGCGACGGCAAGAATGTGAAGGTGCTTTACCATGCACCCAAAAACGGTTTCTTCTTCACGCTCGACCGCAGCAATGGAAAGCTGCTGTCGGCCAATCCCTTTATCAAGGGGATCACCTGGTCGACCGGTTATGACCTCGCCTCCGGCCGGCCGATCGAAAACCCGGCGGCGCGTTATGAGAAGACCGGCAAGCTTTACATGTCGAACCCCTCGGCCCTGGGTGCGCATAACTGGCACCCGATGAGTTTCAACCCGGCGACAGGCCTTGTCTACATCCCTGCGCAGCAGATCATGGGGGCTTATCTGCCCCCTGCGGCACCCAATGAGCAAGAGCGGAAGTCGATGGGATTCAACACCGGCGGGGCCTTTGCCACTGCCGATTTGCCAGACGACCTCAACGTCGTAAAGGCGGTGCAGGCTGCAACCACGGGGCAGTTGGTCGCCTTCAACCCGGCAACAGGTCAGGCGCAATGGACGGTCGATTACCCCGCCCCCTGGAATGGCGGCACGATGTCGACTGCGGGCAATCTGGTTTTTCAAGGCGATGCCTTGGGCAAGTTTCATGCCTATGCGGCCAATAGCGGCAAGCGACTCTACAGCATCGACGTACAGTCGGGTGTGCTGACGGGGGCGTCAACCTATCTGGTCGATGGCGAACAATATGTCGCCTTCATGACCAGCAAAGGTGGCGCGTTTCCGTTAGTATCGGGTTATGCCGCGGGCGCGCATCAGGATGTACCGAATATCCCTAGGCTGATCGTTCTGAAGCTGGGCGGCAAGGGCAAACTACCGCCACTGCCGCCCGCTGAAGAGTGGGTGTGGAACCCGCCTGCGCTGATCGGCAGCCCAGAGATTATTACGGCGGGCCAGTCCAACTATCAGCGTTACTGCCTCGTCTGCCACGGTCCGGGCGCGGTTGGCACCGGTGTGCTGCCCGACCTGCGCAAGTCGGGAACGATCGCCGATGATGCGACCTTCAGGCAAATCGTCCATGACGGCACATTGGCAAAGAACGGCATGGCTAGTTTCAAGCCGGTGCTGACCACAGAAGAGATAGAGGGCGTGCGCGCCTATCTGATAAGCCGGGCAAACTTTGCGAAGGCGAATGATGGGAAGTATCGGACTAGTCAATAGCTACAGCGATCCAAGATTGCTTCAAAATCAAACGATTGTTAACAAAATCATGGCAAATACTGCTCAATCGAAGTCGAGTAAGCGAGCAGATTTTGTATGTCGAACAAATATAGTCTACGACTACCCTCGCTTTTGTCGCGCAAATCAAAGGCTAGACAAACAACTGTTTTTGCTGTGTCGACACTTATCATGCTGACGACTGGCTGCGATGCTCTATCAGGAAAACTAAACCGAAATTGCAGCGCTCCCGGCGGAAAGTATGAACAGACAGCCGTTCGTCTTGAATCGGACACAACGAGTATAACTGGGCAAATTCAGTTCTCCAGTTTTGATTTTTCGACCAGATGGGGTCCAGTAGCCAAAATTTCTTTCACACCGGGTGAGCAATCGGAAGGCGGAACATGTTACGATTGCGCAGGAATGGTTGTAGAGGCGTACGAGGATCGACCGGGCGAGTTTCAGGTATTTTTGAGGCAGAACAATACAGATACCGGCGGATTCTGGATCGCTTCAGATGTTCCAGCCGACTTTAAGATCACAATCGAGCAGGAACAGCTTGTCAAGCTGGAGATAGGCGGCGAGCAAGTCACCGCATATACCTTCCGCGTGCCACGAGATCACCTTCAAATTTCTTGTTCATCGGCTAATGCAGATTTTCGGAACATCGAGATGTGGTCAGAGAAAAATCCCAACTCCTCGGGGGCTTGATTGCCTATGGATCGGGCTACCGCTTAAAGAAATCGCAGGCGGGCCAGTCCAATTATTAGCGTTATTGTCTCATCTGTCATGGCTCCGGCGCAGTCGGCACCGACATATTGCCCGATCTGAGCAAGTTGGGAACGATTGCCGATAGCGCGGCCTTCAGGCAGATCGTGTATTACAGCACATTGGCAAAGAACGGCATGGCAAGTTTCAAGCCAGTGCTGACCGCAGAAGAGATAGAGGGCGTGCGCGCCTATCTGATAAGCTGGGCAAACTTTGCGAAGGCGAATGATGGGAAGTATAAGGCAAGCGAAAGGTCACACTAAAGTCTCACCTGAACGGTATTCACGCTCTTGGTGTACGATATGGTCCATATAGATCGCAAACCGCCGACGCTCTGTGGCTAAAATAGAATATTCAATGCCGCAAACGGCTATCAAAGAGCGTAGGAACAATACAGGAACATGGCCATATTGTCAAAAAATGATCGCTTGCTGTCGATAAAGCGAAAACAACTGATCTCACCATACAAAAAATTGCCCCAGCCCGGCTGGGGTCAGCGGGCTGGGGCGTTGCTGACGGCGGGAGGGGGAGCCGTCAGGTCTCGGAAATCCGCAATTTAATATTGCGAATAATAGCGGTCGATCGAGCTGTTATAATCAGGCTCGTAATTGGGCTGGGTATCCCCGCCATAACGCGGGGCATCTCTCAACTGTTCCTCGTTCAGATTAACGCGATAGCCACCGGCAGAAGTGTCATAGTTCAGCTGGTTCCATGGAATCGGATAATGATCCTCACCCATCCCAAGGAAACCGCCAAACGACATTACGGCGTAACGTGCCTGACCGCTGACTTTGTCGATCATAATATTTTTGATCGTACCAAGACGTTCGTTCTGCTGATTGAATACCGCAGTACCCTCAACCTTGTCAGAAGAAATCAGCCCGGCTGTTTCGCCTGTACCGGTGCCGGTCATGCTGTTATCGCGATCGATATAAGAAGTGCTGTTGTCCATTGTTCCGTCTCCAATTGAACTATGGACTAGGTAACGGAAAAGTTTTGCAATGGTTCCAGTAGACCGAAATTCTTTAATGCGGCCATGCACAATGCTTTAGCAACTGCCTAAAAATCAGGCACCATTTCTGCTATGGTAGCACATAATCATAACTTTGAGATACGGTCTTGAAAGAGCCTTTGGAACTGGCACGTTCCTTGAATTAAGATTGCGTATGCACTCGCGCGCGCGAAGGTTTTGCGCTGCGCCAAAGACAGGGAAAGCACATGAAAAAGATCGAAGCGATCATCAAGCCGTTCAAGCTGGACGAGGTGAAAGAAGCGCTGCATGAGGTTGGCGTTAGTGGCATTACTGTTACCGAAGCCAAGGGTTTTGGTCGGCAAAAAGGCCATACCGAACTTTACCGCGGTGCCGAATATGTCGTCGACTTCCTGCCCAAGGTGAAGCTTGAAGTCGTTGTGGACGATGCATTGGCCGACCGCGTGGTCGAGGCAATTGCCGCAGCCGCACAAACAGGTCGCATCGGCGACGGCAAAATCTTTGTCATCCCCGTCGAAACCGCACTGCGCATCCGCACGGGTGAAAGAGATAGCGACGCGGTATAGAGCATCGGCTTAGTTCCGTTCGTGTCGAGCGAAGACGAGACACCGTGCAGTACTGAGAGGCATCTCGTCTACGCTCGATGCGAACGGGTTTAGAATTTCAATCGAGTTAGCCAAGAAGAAGGAAAGCATCATGGCAAGTGCCAAAGATATTTTGAACCAGATCAAGGAAAATGATGTCGAGTGGGTCGACCTGCGCTTCACCGACCCCAAGGGCAAGTGGCAGCATCTGACGATGTGCGCCGGCGTGCTCGGCGAAGA
>JBOFLS010000035.1:0-59903 GCA_051657985.1 Sphingorhabdus sp.
TGGCTGCCGGTATAAACGCCAACGACATTCTGGTCATCCAGCTGAACAGCGACGATCTGCTGTTGAGGATCAAAGACACAAGTGATCAAATCATCTTGCGTTCCGTAGTATCCTCCGAACGCAACCGGATCGAAACGGTCAGTTTTGCTCCTGCCGCCGATGGCACGATCACAAGTTGGACGCATGCCGAGCTGATGGCACAAGCAACGGTTGCGACGGATCGCAACGACGCTTTCGATGCCGGTTACACGACGATGAACCTGTCGGGCGGTGCGGGCGAGGATACGCTTGCAGGCAGCTGGACGGGTGGTGAAACCCTAGACGGCGGCTCGGGCAACGACTATCTGCGTGGCCGACAGGGCAACGACACGCTTGTCGGAGGTACCGGCAACGACACGCTGGTCGGCGGGGGCGATAACGATATCTTCCGCTTCAGCCGCGGCTTTGGCCAAGATGTCGTCTTCGATCATGATGGTTCTTGGCGCGGTGACGGTTATGGCGGAACGGACGTTATCGAATTCGACGCCACCATTGCGCCCACTGACGTTACCGTCAGCCAGTTAGATGGTACGCATCTGATCCTGCATGTTGCCGGAAGCGGTGACAGCATTCGCATCAATGAAGCGCTAACCAACGAAAACATGCCGATTGAGATCGTGCGCTTCGTGGCCGCCGATGGCAGTGTGACAAGCTGGACGCATGCCGATCTGGTCACCCGTTCGGTCGTACCGACATCGGGTGATGATGTGCTTTACGATGCCCGCGGCGCAAACATGATCACCGATCCGATCGCAGGTGGCGCAGGCAACGATTATTTGCGCGGTCGCCAAGGGGATGATGTGCTGGTTGGCGGCACCGGCAACGATACGCTGGTCGGCGGGGGCGACAACGATATCTTCCGCTTCAGCCGCGGCTTTGGCCAAGACATTGTCAGGGATCATGACGATTCTTGGTGGGAAGACGGCTGGGGCGGCTCAGACGTTATCGAATTCGACGCCACCATTGCGCCTACTGACGTTACCGTCGGCCAGGTTAACGGATCTCTAGTGCTTTATATCACCGGCAGTGACGATACTATTCGCATTTCCGATGCATTGACGCATGTCAATCACATGATCGAAACTGTCCGCTTCGTGGCTGACGATGGCACGATCACCAGCTGGACCCATGCCGATCTGGTTGCCATGTCTGCAGCATCGCGACCCGGCGTTGTGCTAAACGGGGATATCGCGACCGACATTCTTTCGGGTTCGGCAGGCGACGATACGGTTACTGCCGGTGCGACCGCGAACATCCTGCTTGGCGGGGCCGGCAACGATAAGCTTACCGGCGGCAGTACGGACGATCAACTTACCGGCGGCAAGGGTGACGATCGCCTGGAAGGTCTGAACGGCAACGATATCTACCGTTTCTCGGCAGGCTCCGGACAGGACGTCATCATCGAAGCAAGTGCGGGATTCAATATCATCGAATTCGATGTATCGATCGACAGCAGCAAGGCGCGAGTGGAATCGCGCTATAGCTCGGGCGGTGGCCGCGATTATGTCATCCGTTTCGAAGGCAGCGATGACCGGATCACGATCATGCAAGGCCATATGTCATCGACGGGCGGCAACACGATCGATGAGGTGCGCTTTGCCGGCGGTCCGGTCTGGAACTCGGCTTATCTGTCCGCCAATGCAGTCTGGATAGACGACATCGATGGGGAATATATTACCGCACAGCCAGAGACGGCCGATGACGTGTTGTCCGGAGGGGCGAGCGATGAATACATTTCTGGTGGTTTTGGGGCGGACAGCCTGTCCGGCGGTGCAGGCAACGATATATTATCGGGCGGCGAAGGGGATGATACCCTGACCGGCGGAACCGGTGATGATACATTGTGGGGCGGAACCGGCACCAACCTCTACAGCTTCAGCGCTGGATTTGGTCAGGATGTTATCGATAGAAGCTCTTCATCGGGAGCAATTTTCGAGATAATCCAGTTCGACGAAAGTATTCTGCCCAGCCAGATAATTTTCGAACGTACGCAGGCATGGGGCGAAGGACCGGATCACCTGATCCTGCGCATCGCGGATACCGACGACAGCCTATTTATCCGTAACGGCTTGCTGAACGAAATCCGCTTCCTTAATGGACCGATCTGGAATGGCAGCCAGCTGGAAGATCTTATCGGCAACGCGCCGCTCGCAAACACGACATCGATATATGACCCGGTTGCGGGACCCGCCATCCTTTCTGGCGGCAACGGGGATGATCGAGTCGAAGGCGGCGCGGGTGCCGACATTCTATCGGGCGGGCCTGGAAACGACAGGATTGAGGGAGGAAGCGGCAATGACAGCCTGATCGGTGCCGGCGGTTCCGATTATCTTGAAGGCGGTTATGGCAATGACCGTTATTTCTTCTCCGCCGGATTTGGCCAGGACTCGATTAATGAGTCCATTGCAGAAGGCGAAGATAATGTCATCCACTTCGATGCTACGGTATCGTTTGACGATTTGGTCGTCTGGACGAACGAAGGCGGCGATGACGCGCTGATCCTGAGCTTTGCAGGCTCCGATGATCGGCTTGTCATTTATGGCAGTCAGGAAACACCCTTCATTTCAGCGGTACAGTTTGAGGGAGGCCCTGAATTAACGCACGCCCAATTACTTGCCATGGCAAGTCCGATCGAACGATCTGCAAGTGTCGGCGACGTCGTTGGCGATAGCCTGACGGGCGGCAGTGGCGATGATATTATCGAAGCTGGCGGCGGCAATGATACTCTGCTTGGCGGCGCGGGCCATGACGATCTTTGGGGTGACTATGGCGATGATGTCCTTACAGGCGGGGCTGGTAATGATTGGCTCGGCGGCGGGGTTGGCGCCGATACCTATGATTTCTCGGCCGGTTTCGGACAGGATACCATCAGTGCTTATTCCGATACTGGCGGCGATGTCATCGTCTTTGACGATACGATCAATCCGCTTGACGTCAGCGTCGAAAAATCGCGCGACGGCAGCAGCCTGATCCTGCGGTTCGCGGGGTCGGACGATCGCATCACGCTTGAAGGCGCGTTGTATAATGATAGTCCCCTGCCTGAAATCCATTTCGATGGCGTGACGGTCTGGACATCGGATTATATCCGTTCGATCGCGACCGAGGCAGCCGGAGCCTATATTACCGGCTTTGAGTCGCCCATACTTGAAGGCGGTAGCGATGACGACGTCATAAATTCGGGATCGAGCGGACAGACGCTGATCGGCAATGCGGGCAGCGATATCTTGTCCGGCAACAGCTTGGACAACATTCTCGATGGCGGCACGGGCAATGATAGTCTGAGCGGTAATGCCGGCGATGACATTTACCGCTTTTCCGCAGGTTTCGGCGATGATTGGATCTATAACAGAGACTATTGGCAGGCAAGCGGCATCGATGTCGTCACGTTCGACGGCAGCGTGCAATCATCGCAATTCATAGTCGAACGGTCCACCGATGGAGCCAGCTTGGTGCTGATCCGCGCAGGCACATCGGATCGCCTGAGGCTGGTCGACTTCTTCGCCGATCCCGCTTCGGCAATTTCGGAAGTCCGTTTCGAAGGCGGCCCGGTCTGGAACCAGGCGCAGCTGGCTGCCATGGCGGTGGCCGGTAGCGGGCAGATCTTAAGCGGCTTGGCAACAGACGATATTTTGGCCGGAGCCGCTAGCGATGACACACTTAATGGATTGGGCGGCAACGACCAACTGAACGGTGGCGCGGGTAATGACGATATCTACGGCGGCCTAGGCGATGACGAGCTGACCGGTGGATCGGGCAACGACGATCTCGATGGTGGCGAGGGCAACAATGTCTATCATTTCTCCGCAGGTTTTGGACAGGATTATCTCGATGCTTATGGTGCGTCGGATATAATCGAATTCGACGCGACGATTTCGACAGAAAATGTCGAATTCTATACATTATCTTCCGAAGTCGGTTCCCAGATTATCATCCGGATTGCCGGAACCGACGACCGTCTGACGATTAACGGCTCGGCGGACGTTCGTTTTGCAGACAATAATATTCTGGCATGGGCGCAAATCGTGGCCGATGCGCTGCCTTTGCCCAGCGACTATCTGAGCGGATCGGGCACGGAGAGATATCAGGGAACATCCGGAAACGACGATATCTATGGCAATTCGGGCGACAACATTCTGATCGGCAATCGTGGCAATGATCGGCTCAAAGCCTATGATGGCGATGATATTCTCAATGGCGGCAGCGGTAACGACGAACTGACGGGTGGATATGGCAACGATATCTATCTCTTCTCGCGCGGTTTCGGGCAGGATAAGGTTTACGATTTCAGCGGCGATGGGTACATCTCGATAATCCGTTTTGATGAAACCATTACCTCAAATGAAGTAATTATCGAAGCAAAAGAAGGTGTCGAGGGTCCCAGCGATGAGATAATGCTCCGCATAGCAGGCACTGATGATCGCATCGATCTCGGTAACATCTACGGCATAAATTATCGCATAGAATTCGCCGACGAGCCCGCTTGGTCACATGACGATATCGTCGCATTCATCGTCAATTCGGCGCAAGTAGGTATTTTTGGCGATAATGGTCCTCATATTGCGGAGGGAACCGCACGCGATGACTTGCTGTCCACATATGGAAGTGCTGCCGAACTGCGCGGAAATGCCGGTAACGACAGCTTGCAGGGCAGCGGCGGTGACGACATTCTTATCGGCGGCAGCGGCAATGACTATTTGTCAGGCAATGAAGGCGTCGATGTCTACCGCTTCTCACGCGGTTTCGGTCAGGATGAGATTTGGGACGACAATCGTGCCGATACCGATAATGACGGATATGTTTTCGTCGGCGACAACAGCATCGAATTCGACGACGAAACCATCTTGCCCGGTCATGTGATCGTCGAGGCAAGCGCTGCGAATAGCTCCGATCTGGTTTTGCGCATCATAGATAGCGACGACCGCATCATTCTGAAAAAGCAGCGTAGCGCGCAGAATTGGGGCGTTGCCGAAGTCAGGTTCAAAAATGGAACGGTTTGGACAAGGAGTCAGCTTCTCGCAGCCATGGTTCCGCCATCGGGCCAGACCGTAATTGCTGGTGGAACCAACGATATATTGACCGGAACCACAGGTGACGATGTCATCAATGGTCTGTCGGGCAATGATATCCTAATCGGGGATTCAATTAAAACTTATCGTCCGGTCGGACCAAATCTATTGGTCAATGGCAGTTTTGAACAGTTTGATCCCACACTTGCTGCCGCCCGGTTCTACGGTGTGGAATTGAACCAGTTGCCTGGATGGGTCGATGCCAATGGTGCGATTTTCGAGCTTCATAGAAATGGAAGCTACGGCACCAACATAGCCGATGGTACCTATATGCTTGAGCTCGATGGCACCGCGCAAAATCTGGACATCTCGCAATCGGTAACGGGCCTTGCACCGGGCGAGATATTGTCGTTGCAATTCGATTATGGAAACAGCACATCGGCGCATTCCGGTGCTTTTGAAGTGCTTTGGAATGGCCAGATTATTGCCAGCATTTCCGAAGCCTTCAACGGGGATATGCGTCATAGGCAATTCTCAGTCGTCGCACAGGCGGGCAATAATGTGCTTCGCATACGCGGCCTTGGCTCGGTCGATTATTACGGGGCCTTCGTCGACAATGTCATTCTGTCCCGAACAGAAGAGGCTGCAGCAACAGGCAGCGGCGCCGACCGTCTCGATGGGGGTATCGGAAACGACACGCTTTACGGCGGCGGGAACGATGACACGCTGATCGGCGGTGCGGACAACGACCAGCTGTTCGGTGAGCGCGGCAATGACAGCCTGGCTGGCGACGCGGGCAACGACATGTTGTCGGGTGGCGTTGGCGACGATTCGGTCCAGGGCGGCGCAGGCGACGATATTTATCGCTTTGCGCGCGGCGATGGTCAGGATGTCATTACCGATACCGGCGGTGTCGACCGCATCGAATTTGCGGCGGGCATCACTGTCGATGACGTCGAAGTCCGGCAGATCGGCAACACCGGCCTGCTTCTCAAGATCAAAGGCAGCGATGATCGTATCACGCTGACCAATGCAGTCAGCGTTGCAGGCAATGTTATTGAAGAAGTCCGCTTCGCCAATGGCGCGAGCTGGAACCATGCAGAGCTGCTTCGCCGTTCGATGGTTTCGACCGACGGCAACGACACGATTTTCGGAACCTCGGCTGCAGACGCCATCTCAGGCGGCGCGGGTGACGATATAATCAACGCGCTTGGCGGCAATGACACGCTGTCCGGCGATTCGGGCAACGATTCGCTCACCGGCGATGTCGGCGACGACATCGTTATTGGTGGCACGGGCATGGATATACTAACCGGCGCCGCGGGCAATGACGTTTATCGCTTCAATCTTGGCGACGGGCAGGACACTCTTACCGATACCGCGGGCATCGATCGTATCGAGTTCGGACCGGGCATTGTCGCTAACGATATTCGCGTTCGCCAGCTGAGCAACACCGGCCTGGTCATACTGATTGCCGGGACCGAGGATCGCATCACCCTGGTCGGCGTGCAGAATTTGGCGACCAATGTCATTGAGGAACTGGTCTTTACCGACGGATCGCGACTGACGCATGCCGAGCTCATGGCCCGCTCGACGGTCTCCACCGATGGCAATGATGTCATTTACGGGACGGGCGGAGCCGATGTTATTTCCGGCGGCGCAGGCGACGATGCCATCAACGCCCTTGGTGGTGATGACAGCATTAACGGCGACAGCGGCAATGACACCCTGACCGGCGATGTTGGCAATGACATTCTTGCTGGCGGCACAGGCGACGATTCACTCGCCGGCAATGCCGGCAACGATGTTTATCGCTACAATCTTGGCGATGGGCAGGATGTCATCACCGATACAGCGGGAATCGACCGCATCGAATTCGGTGCAGGAATCTCGGCCGCCAATGTCGAGGTGGTCGCGCAGGGCACAACCGGCCTGATCCTCAAGATAGCCGGTGGCAATGCGCGGCTGACGCTGAGCAATGTCCTCAGCGCCGCGGCAAACCAGATCGAGACCGTCCAATTTGCCGATGGAACCAGCTGGACGCACGCCGATATGGTGCGTTTGTCGACAGCAGGCACCGACGCCGACGATGTCTATTCGGGTACCGCCAATGCCGACGAACTGCGCGGCAAGGCGGGCAATGACACCCTATCCGGCAATGCCGGGAATGATGTTCTTGCGGGCCATGCTGGCAGGGACCGGCTCGATGGCGGTGCTGGCGCTGATAGTCTGTCTGGCGGTACGGAGGCCGATATCCTGATCGGCGGTGCAGGCGGCGATCTTTATGTCTTTGCGGCAGGCGATGGCCAGGACGAGATTGACGATAATGGCGACGCGATGGCAGATACGCTTCGCATCGTCGGCTACTCGCTCGATCGCATCCGCTTCAGCCGGACGGGCAGCGAGAGCAACGATCTGACGATCCGGTTCAGCGACAGCAGCGATCGCCTGGTCGTCCGCAACGCCTTTGCCGCCGCCGATGCCGATCGCATCGAGCAGTTGGAGATTGGCGAGGGCGGCACAATGTTGCTGCTCGCCGACATATTGGCCCGGCTCGTTCAGGACGCGGATGTTACCGGAACGGCGGTGTTCGGAACGACGGCTGACGAAATCCTGATGGGGGGTGGCTCAGACGATCTGCTGCTTGGGGGCGTCGGTGCGGACCTGATCGATGGCGGCGATGGCAATGACATCTTCGGAGATGTCGGGGCCGACGCGCAGGTCGATACGCTGATCGGCGGCAATGGGCGTGATACCTATCGCTTCGTTCCGGTATTCGACTTGCCTGCCGATTTCGTCGCCGATGTGATCACCGATTTCCAGCCCGGTAATGGCGGGGACGTCATCCGGCTTGACATCAGCAATCCGAATCCGTTCGAGCTCGGTCGCCTGAAACTGGGCCAGGAAGGCGCAGATACCGTTCTGACCGTTGTAGAAAGCAACGGTGCGGAACGGAGCGTTCTGCGACTGATAAATGTAGACGCAACGACGCTGACTGCGGCCAATTTCGGAGGCTTGCCAATCGGCGTCGATAACTCGCTTCGCATCGTCGACGGCGAGCAGGCGGGAACTTTGCTGGGCGGGCCGCTCGACGACCGGATTTTCGGCAATGGCGGCGCTGATACGGCGTTCGGCTTTGGCGGCAACGATCGCTTGGCGGGCGGTGCAGAGGGCGACACACTGGACGGAGGCTTTGGCAATGACTGGCTGTCTGGCGAAAGCGGCCATGATACGCTGATCGGCGGCGAGGGACGCGACGTGCTCGGTGGCGGTGCGGGCAATGATGTGCTGCACGGTGGCGATGTCGGCAATTCACGAGCTGAAGACGATGTCTTCGCTGGCGGTTTGGGCGACGACACGCTCAACGGCGGCGCCGGTAACGACAGTTACCATTTCGCGCGCGGCGACGGAAAAGATGTCATCGTTGATAGCGGCGGCACGGATGCGATCATATTTGCCGCGGGAATAGCGGCATCGGATGTCACGATTGCTCAGCTCGATGGGCTTCATATTGAATTGCGGGTCAATAACGGTGGCGGTTCGATCCGCATTCCGAATGCACTGGCCGTCGAAGCCGCCGGCAGAGTTGAGGAAGTGCGCTTCGCCGACGGCACGGTTTGGACATGGGCCAGCATTGTCGACCGATCGGCCATCGGCACTGTGGCCGACGATCAACTGACCCTTGCCGACGGTAGCAGCAATGTGCTGACCGGGCTTTCCGGCAACGATGTCCTGAAAGGTTCCATTGCAAATGACGTACTGATCGGCGGCACCGGCGATGATCGCCTCGAAGGCGGCGCAGGCGATGATGTTTACATCTTCAATCGCGGCGATGGGCAGGATGTTGTTGTCGATGCCAGCGGCGTCAACATTCTGGAATTTGGTTCCGGGATCGCACCCAACGAAGTTCGTATCGTTCGCGGTGCTGCCAATGCCATGCTGGAAATCACCGGTACCGGTGATCGGATCGACCTTGGCACCGACGCTTCCTTTGCGACCGGCATCCAGCAGGTTCGCTTCAACGATGGCACGATCTGGTCGACAGCGATGCTTGCGGCAATGGCGCTGGCGGCAACCAGCGGCGACGATATTGTTTACGGCACCGCAAATGCCGATGTCCTGACCGGCAATGGCGGTGATGACAAGCTGTTTGGACTGGAGGGCGACGATGCAATCAATGGCGGCGCTGGAGCCGACTGGCTGTTCGGCGGCGCAGGCAACGATCTTTATCGCTTTACTGCGGGCAATGGGGCCGATCGCATCGCGGACAGCGGCGGTGCGCTCGATGTTCTGGAATTCGCGCCCGGAGTCGCTCCGGCAAGCGTTCGGGTCGAGCAGAGCGTCGATGGCCTCAATCTCACGCTGCGGATCGACGGCACGAACGACCGTATCACTATCGAAAATGCGCTAACCTCGGGCCGGATCGAGCGCGTCCGCTTTGCCGATGGCACCCAGTGGACGGTTGGCGACCTTCTCTCCAGGGCGGCAACCGCCGGGGCGGATGTCCTGACCGGCGATGGCGAAGCCAATATCCTTTCAGGCGCTGCCGGCACCGACCTGTTGCAGGGTTTGGGCGGGAACGACATCTATCGCTACGCTCGCGGCGGCGGTCGCGATACCATCGATGACGGTTCCAACTCGAGCGGCGATACCCTTGAAATTGCGGGCTATGAGCTGGCCGATCTGAAAATTTCCAGGCTTACGGCAGAAGGCGATGACATCATCATCCGTCTGACCGATGCTGGCGATGAAATCGTTATTCGCGATGCGCTCGCCGGCGGCGACAAGGGGATCGAACGTATCCTTCTGACCGGCAGCGGTGTCGTCCTTGGTCTTGCAGAAATCCGGGCAGCGGTGGTTGCAGGGCAGCAAAGCGCCAGCGACGACTGGATTATCGGCACGGTCGGGAACGACACGATTTCCGGCGGCGCTGGCAATGATGTTATCTACGGCTTTGGCGGTGCGGATACCTTCGTCTTCCGCGCTGGCGACGGCCGAGATCAGATCGAAGGTTTCAGCACCGACGCAGATGTCCTGCGGCTTGAGGGGCTCAATCCGGCTGATATTGCCAGCGCCGTGCGCGGCGGGCCGGACAATCTCGATCTGGTGATTAGCCTTGTCGGCGGCAGCGATCGTATTGTTCTCAGCAACGCCCTGGCGGCTGGCAACGCGCTGACCATCCGTTTTGCAGACGGGACCATATGGAACCAGACCGAGATGCGCGCGCGCGCGCTTTCCTATGTCGATACGCCAAGCGGCGACAAGGTTTACGGCTTTGACGACGCGGACAGTTTCGACGCGCGGGGCGGCGACGACCTGCTGTTCGGTGCTGCCGGATCGGATAGTTACAGCTTCGGCCGCGGCAGCGGCAATGACACCGTCCATGACGATTCGACTTCCGGTTCGACAACGGACACGATTGAGATTGTCGGTTTCACCGCAGACGAAGCTTCGGTCACCCGCTTGTTCCGCGGCAGCGAGTCTATTGTTATCAACTTTGGTTCGTCTGCGACCGACAGCCTGACCATCGTCGATGCGCTTGCGCTGGACGGACGCGGCGTTGAAACCATCCGCTTTGTCGGCCCCGACGGCGTCGTTGAATGGAACAAGGCGACGATACGCAACCTGGTGGACAACCGTGCGCCCAATGCGGACGACGACGGCTATTATTCGATCACGACCGGCCTGCCGCTGACGATCAGGGCGGCGGATCTTTTACGCAACGACTTTGATGCCGATGGCGATACGCTGCGCATCGTTGACGTCGATCCGGGTGCCAACGGTGTTGCAAGCGTCGATGCCCAGGGCAATATTGTCTTCCGTGCTACAGGAGGATATTACGGCCCGACAACGCTAACCTACACTTTGTCCGATGGACGCAATGCTTTCGACACAGCGCAAGTCGACATTCGCGTACACCCGGTTGCAACCGCACGCGAGGATCGCGGCTTCACCGTTGCTGAAGAAGGCGAGGCCTTCATTCGCGTCGAGCGGCTGTTGTCGAACGATCTGGACGGCGATCGCATGGTCGTCGGCCGGGTCTATGCTCCCGTGGGTGGCACGGTTGCCCTGTCGAGCGACGGCAATATCGTCTTCCAGCCCCGCGTCGACTTCAATGGCGTGGCAGAGTTCACATATGAGGCGAGTACGCCCGAAGGTGGCAGCGCAAGTGCTAAAGTCTATATCACGGTCACGCCCGTCAACGATGCTCCGGTTGCCTATAATGACGGAACGATATCGGGCACCGAAGGCGTTGCGATAGACATCGATCCGCGTTCGCTGCTCGCCAACGACCGGGATATCGATGGCGATGTGCTGACCGTTCAGTCGGTCATTTCAAATGCCGATGTAGATGTCAGCATCGGTGCCGATGGCACGATCCGGGCTATCCCGCGCGAATATTATTGGGGCAATGCCTATTTCGACTATGTGGTTGCCGATGCCGCGGGCGTCACTTCGACCGCGCGCGTCAATCTTTATTTCGCTCCTGTAAACGATGCCCCCCTGCCGGTGAACGACCGGATCGAGACGACGCAGCTCGGCGGCCCAATCCTTGAAGATAATGATATCGTCATCAACGTGTATGCGCGGGAAGTTAATGGTGTCATCATACCTGGTTTGCTGTCTAACGATGTCGATCCGGATGGCGATCCTTTGATTATCGAACGTATCGGCAGCTCATATGGCGACAAGTCGATAGTTTACTCCCAAGACAACCAGACGATTGTCTTCACGCCTGGGGATGATTTCAACGGCGAAGCATGGTTCGATTATCAGGTCAACGATAAACAGGGCGGATTTGCATGGGCGCGCGCGACCATTGCCTATCAGCCAGTCAATGATCGACCGGTCACCGGTAATGATAGCTATAATTCTCCCGGATTGGCATACCTGAGCGGTGTCGAGGATGTGGCAATCGACATTTCAATCGCCGACCTACTGAAAAATGATTATGATCCGGAGGATGGGCAATTAATTACCTTCCTCACAGATCAAAGCAGCGTACCAACTGCCTTCAATGGTACAATCAGCTTTACGAAGCCTGGCATGATCACATTTACACCGAAAGAAAACTTCCATGGTGAGGCGACGTTCCATTATCTGATTTCTGATGCTGAAGGCGCGCTCGACGACGGGAAGGTAACGCTCTACTTCGCCAATTTCAGCGATGGTCCGCCCATCGCGCGCGATGATGCGGTAGACGTCCCCGAAGACATATCCGTCGATATTCCAATTTCGGATTTGATGGAAGACGACAAGGATATCGACGGCGATACCCTGCGCTTTGTGGATTTCTGGGCAGCCCCCGGCCTTAACGGTCGGTTGGAATTTGACAGTGTTCGCAACACCATAGTTTACACCCCCAACGCCAATGCCACCTCGGCCTCCGGCTTCTACTACCGGATTACCGACGATACCGCCGAAGGGGGCATGGCGACCGCCTTCGTCGACCTGCGCATAATTCCGTCGGATGACGATCCGACCGCCGTGGACGATGTGGATTTCTTCACGCCGCTTGACGTGCCGCTGGTTATGCGGGTGGCCGATATCGTCGACAATGACTATGACGTGGACACGCCCGGAGTCCGTCCGCAATTCGATAGAATTATGGGCGTTTTCGATCCGGTGGCGCTTGCACAGGGCCAGCGGGTCAACGTGGGCACTGCCGAAATCGCAACCTTCCGCGGCGAGCGGTTCATAGTCGTGCGGTTCAATCCGGGCTATACCGGCGAAGCGACGATCGAATATCGCGTTGTCGATTCCACCGGCCTGGCTGACACGGCCTTTATCCATGCGACGGTAGAATCGGCCTATGCGTCGATCCTGGAGGGCACGCAGTGGGTAGACTATCTCGTTGGTAACGAGCTGGCTGAACTGATCCAAGGTCTGGAAAGCGACGACAAGATTTTCGCGTTGGGCGGAAACGACCTTATCAAAGCTGGTGCCGGAGATGACGAAATCGATGCCGGCGACGGCGATGATATCATCGATGCCGGATTTGGCGGCGATAAAGTCACTGGCGGCGCGGGATATGATACGCTTGTATTTGCTGGCTCCAATGTCGGCGTGCACGCCGATCTGGAATCGCGCATTGGCAAGGGCGGGACAGCGGCTGACGACGAATATATCGGGATCGAAGCCTTTGTCGGCACGGATTTCGGCGATGAGTTGGGAGGCGATGGATCGAACAACCGTCTTGAAGGCCTGGAAGGCAGCGACAAGCTCGAGGGTCGCGCGGGAGATGATGCACTTATCGGCGGTATCGGCAACGATATTCTGGACGGTGGGACCGGCGCCGACATTCTCGACGGCGGCGAGGATATCGATACCGTCAATTATTTCGATGAAACCGACAGCTCACCCTCGACCGAAGGCGTCAATATCTCGCTGGCCGCAGGCACCGCTTCCGGCGGCGATGCTGCAGGCGATACGCTGATCGGGATCGAAAATGTCATAGGCTCCGACTATGACGATGTGATTGAGGGCGATGGCGGTGCGAACCGCCTTAAAGGCAAGCATGGCAACGACATCCTTCGGGGCGGCGGCGGCGACGACATGCTGGTCGGCGGCTATGGTGCCGACACTCTTGTCGGTGGCGAAGGTAACGATATCGCCGACTACACCGAATCGGTGCAGGTGATTATACTGCCCGGCGGAGCAACCGAAGAACGCGGCATCATCATCGATCTTGCAGATAGCTCTCAGGCAAGCGGAGCCGCGCAAGGCGATGTCCTTTCTGGCATCGAAAGCGTCTGGGGTACTTATGCCGATGACCATATCCGCGGCGATGCGACCGACAACCGCCTGCGTGGCGGCCTAGGCGCAGACGTCATCGACGGACGCGGCGGTTTTGACATGGCTGATTATGCGCGCGCAGATGGCGCGGTAACGGTCGACCTCTCGCTTGGCCGGGGCCTTGCCGGTGAGGCCGACGGCGATACGCTGATCGATATCGAAATGCTGATGGGATCGGTGTTTGCCGATACTTTCATCGGCAGCAGTGGCGCCGATACGTTCGATGGCGGCTATGGTCAGGACGTGCTGCGCGGCGGCTTTGGTTCAGACAATTACATCCTCGGTTTCGACAGCGACAACGACCGGGTGACCGAATTGGGTGCCGCGAGCGATATCGACCGGGTGCTGCTCAAGTCCGGCCTTTTGCCGAAGGATGTTTCGCTGGTTAAGCAGGGCAATGACCTGCTGATCGAACTTGAGAATATTTTGGGCGAGCTGACCATCGACACGATGCTGGTGAAGGATCACTTCGTCGGCAAAGAAACCGGCATCGAGGAAATCGTTTTCGCAAACGGCACTATCTGGGATCGGGCCAAGATCGAAACATTGGCGCGCGTCGGCCGGTTCAATGCGCAAAGCGATGTCTATCTTTTCGGCGTGGAAGACGAGGTCGCGATCATCGATCCGGCAGCCTTGCTCGCCAACGACGCTCAGGAAGGCGTCGACCGGCTGCGCCTGATTTCGGTTAACGGCACCAATACCGGCACGGCCTGGATTCGCGCAGAAGACGGCAAGATCGCCTTCCAGGGCGCGTCCAACTACAATGGTCAGGGCTATTTCGAATATGTCGTGGCGGATGAGTTCGGCAGGGAATCGACCGGTCGCGTCCGGGTTAACATTGCAGCGGTCAATGACGCACCTGTGGCGGTTGTCGATGCACCCGTACTTAGCGCGTTCGAAGACCAGATTCTCCCTATCCGGCTCGACACGATCCTGAAGGCGAACGATTATGATATCGACGACCGCTGGCAAGACCTGCGGATTGTCGGCACCACTGCACTGCGCGATGAAAATGGCAACAAGCTCGATCCGTATGACGTAAACGAGCCGGGCTGGACCGAAGGCACCAACCTGATTGCGCGCATCAATGGCGCCTATCTCGAAGTCTTGTCGCGGCCCGACTATTTCGGTTTCGGCGGTTTCAACTACATCTTGGAAGATCCGTCCGGCGCGCAGTCGGTTGCTGCAGTCGAGCTGTATTTCGATCCGACCAACGATGCGCCGCGCGGATCCGACCGCATCCAGAAAAGCGTGCGTTTCGGCCGGACTTCGACGTTCACAGTTAAGGAACTTAAAGACACAGCCTATGATATTGAAGGGGATGCCATCCAATTTGTGGGGCTGCATGTTGGCATTGATGGCGACTCGGCTTCCAACGGAATGGCCGTTTTTGATGCGGCTACGCAGAGCATTGCATTCACACCCGATTCCGAAGGTTTAGCGTCCATTGCCTTCGATGTCATCGATGAGCGCGCGGCTGCTTCGACGCTAACCTACCTGATCCGGGTTCTGCCAGCGAATTACGCGCCCGATGCGATCAATGACCGGTTCACGATCCTGGAAGACCAGACGATTGTGATCGATCCGGCGACGCTGCTGGCGAACGATCGCGACGCGGATGGAGATACCCTGATCTTCACCGGTGTCGAACGCTTCGCCGATAACGGCAAAGTCAGCATCAATGCCGAAGGCAAGATCGTCTTCAAGGCGCGCGCCGACTATAACGGCAATGCCGGCTTCAATTACTCGATCAGCGACGGCAAGGGCGGAGTCGCAACCGGCTATGTTGCGATCAACATCCTGCCGCAAAACGATAGCGCCATCCTGCGCGACGATATTGTGACCGGAGATGAGGACGGTGAGTTGTTCATCATCCCGGCCGAAGTTTTCGGCAACGATATCGAACCTGAGGGCGATGTGCTGTTTTTCCGCAGCGCGGGTATATTGGGCGCGCTTTCGACACGCTATCTGTCGCCGGATTATACCGTTTTCGCCAAGCAGGCGAATGGCGAAGACCTGCCGTCATGGCTCAGCTTCGATGCCGCCAGCATAACCTTCACCGGCACCGTTCCGGCGGGCGAGGCGGTTTCGGTGCATGTGATCCTGAAGGATCCGGCCAATGGCAGCTTCGTTCGTCGCTTCAGCTTCGACAGCAGCGACAACGGCGCGCTGTCGGCGGGCAAGGCCGTTCGTTCGACGGTACTTTCCGGCTTCACCATCCGCCAGCCGCACAACAGCGAGTTTGCCTTTGGTGCTGATGATCTGGGGGCAGGGGTTACCGTGGTGGCCGCACTCGCCAATGGCGATCCGCTGCCTAGCTGGCTCGTCTTCGATGCCGCAACGCTCAGCTTCGCTGGCACTCCGCCACAGGGAGCGACGCAGCCGGTCGATATAGTGCTGACCTTTACCCACACTAGCAGCGGAGGTGCGGTCTCCTCGTTCAGCGACATGTTGACCATCGATCCGGCCTCGGCACCGCCTTCGACGGGCGTTGCTTACAAAAGCGGCATCGCGCTGTTCGATATCAGCAAGGGAGGTTTCTCGATATCGCTGGAAGGCGGTCAGGACCTGCCCAACCGCGGTCTGCCGCGGTGGCTCGCATTCGATTTTGAAACGATGACCTTGTCGCGGACCGATGAGCTGCCTGCCGCTGACGCCCAGCCTGTCCGCATCCAGTTGACCTTCACGCCCGATGCGGCGTCCTTGCCAACGGGGACCTTTGCGTCGAGCAAGCGCGGCTTCACGCTGGAATTTGTGATCGACCCTAACCAGCCGATCGATCCGGCGATCAACGCGTTGCTGCAGCAAAGCGACTATTTCAAGGCGCAGGGACTGTTTGCGATCGATCTGGGCGCAGCTGGCAGCATTGTCGCGAAGAAGGAGAGCGAAGCGCCGCTTCCGGCTTGGCTTGCGTTCGATCAATCGAACTTTGCGTTCAACGGCACGCCGCCGCCATCCTATGTCGGCGCGCTGCCCATTCGCCTTGATGTTGCGGGCAATGGCGGTTCGCTTCCCAGCCTGTCGCTGATTACCGATGTCGTGATCGACGACAGCTTCACGATTGCTCAAAACAGCGCCAGCCAGTTTGGCATCCGAACGTCTGCCGAGCAGATCGACTTGTCGGCGCAGGCCGATTTCAACGGATCGGTTGCTCTTACTTACAGCACGATCGATGAAAAAGGCGGCGTTTCCAAGAATAGCGGGATTGTCGTCTTCAATGTCCTTTCCACTGCGGAACGGCCCGATGCCGTTGGCGACCGGGTAAACACCGTTGAAGACCAGGCGATCACGTTTGCGCTGATGGACCTGCTGCGCAACGATCGGGAGGATGATGGCGATTATCTGCGGGTGAAGTCTGTCTCTGCCGCCGGGCATGGCAGCCTGATCGTCAACAACGGCACGATCCAGGTCGCTGCACCTGCGGCTATAGCCGCGTCCGGTGCGACCTGGTCGGCGAAGCTCGCGGACGGCTCGGCCTTGCCGACATGGATGCAGATCGATTCCGCGACCGGGCTGATTAGCGCAACGGTTCCGTTCGACCTGCGCCAAACGCTGGATATCGAGTGGACGGCAACCGTCGGCGGAAACAGCCAGACCGCGAAAAGGGCACAGCTGTTTGACGGCAAGCTGCTGGCAACGGTTACCTATACGCCCGACGCGGCTTGGTCGGGAACAGACAGCTTCAGCTATGTCGTGACCGACGATCTGCAGGGCGACAGCAACGCGAGCGTGAGCATCATGGTCGAGGCGCGCAACGAGGCGCCTTATGCGGCGGCGGACGGCTTCACGACGCTTGAGGAAACGGCGCTCACGATCAATCCGGCGCAGTTGCTGGCAAATGACAGCGACATTGATGGCGATGCGATCCGTTTCGTCGGCGTCCTGAACGCAGTGCACGGCACGGTCTCGTTCGACGGAACCAGCATCGTCTTTACACCCGATGCCGACTTCGCCGGCAATGCACGGTTCGAATATGTCATTACCGACGATGTGGATGGATCACGCAACGGCGTGGTCAATATCGATGTTCGTTCAACCAATCGTGCGCCGATTGCGGTGTTTGATAGCTTCCAGACCAGTGAAGATACACCGTTCGAATTTACGGCTGCTGACCTGTTGGCAAACGACAGCGATCTCGATGGCGACACGGTACGTTTCGTCTCAATGGAAACGTCCGATGCCAAGGGCCGGATCCAGCGCCTGCCGGGCGGACGGTACAGCTTCGTCCCGTACGAGAATGTCAGCGGAACCGCCACTTTCCGCTACACAATCACCGATGGCCGCAACCAGACGACAGGCAGCTTCGCAATCGACATTTCGGCGGTTAACGATGCGCCCATTGCCAATGCGGATGGCATCGACACGGGCAACAACCCGGCCGGCATTTTCGTCGGCGATCAGGACGTGCCGCTTGTAATCGATCTGGCCGCCTTGCTGGCCAACGACCGCGACGTGGAAGGCGACAGCTTCTCAATCGTCGAAGTGTTCGATGGCGATAATGGCACGGTCGTGATGAATGGCAGCACGGCTGTGTTTACGGGACGCGCCGGCTATTACGGCAATGCCGGTTTCTCCTACCGCGTCACCGACAGCAATGGCGATGATAGCGTGGGTTATGTTTCGCTGACAATCCTGCCCGAATTCGACATTCCGATAGCGGTTTCGGATCATGGTTTTGGAACGTTGGAAGATACATATATCGACATCGACCCAGCGGTTTTGATGGCGAACGATTATGATCCGGAAGGTGCACCCCTGGTCTTCCTGGGTCTCGCCGACAACTCGGCTTCAGTCTCGGTCGCGCAGCTTGCCAATGGCCAGTATCGAATCACGCCGAACGCCAATTTCTGGGGCGGCGTGACGCTGATCTATACAATCACCAACGCCTCGGGCTTCCCGGTTCGTGAAACCGTCGAGATTGAATTCACCGCAGTCAATGACGCACCCATTGCGGGCGATGACACGCTTTCGATGGTTGAGGATCAGCCTCTGACGCTGTTCCAGTCCGAACTGCTGGAAAACGATGCCGAAATCGACGGACAGGCGCTGGTATTCAGCCGCATCGTGAATAGTCATGGCTTGACCGTGACCGACAACGGGATCGGCCAGCTGATCATCACCCCGGACGCCAATTTCAACGGCGCCGCATGGTTCGAATATGAAGTTGTCGATTCAGCGGGAACTTTTGACGTAGCGCGCGTTGCAGTGTCGATCAGCGCGGTCAACGATGCGCCGACTATCGCCGCAATTCCGGTTTTACAGGGCATAGAAGACCAGCCTTTCAATGCGACATTGCCTGCTGGGCTGGTGTCTGACATTGATGGCGATGCGGTTCTGGTCGAAGTGCGCGGCCTTGGCGGTGCGGCGCTGCCCGGCTGGCTCAGCTACGATCGGCGCACGCAGAGCTTTACCGGAACGCCGCCTGCGGACTTCAATGGCAACGTCACGCTCGAAATTTCGGCTTCAGACCAATCGGCAGAAGTTGTCCGTCAGTTCGTCATCGCCATTGCGCCGGTGAACGATGCGCCAGTATTGACGCAAGAACTGTCGGATTTATTCGGTCAGGAAGATGCTGCTTTCAGCTTTGCCTTGCAGCTTTCCAGCTTTGCCGACATCGATGGCGATACGCTCACTTACAACGTCACGCTGGCCAATGGCGATCCACTGCCGTCCTGGCTCACTGTCGCTGGCGACACAATGTCTGGCCAGGCTCCGGCGAACTTCAACGGCGTGCTTGGCTTGCGGATCAGTGCGACCGACGGCGAATATGTTGCAACCGATGCCTTCGATCTGCTGATCGCGCCAATCAACGACGCCCCGGTTCTGGCGTTGGCGCTTTCCGACCATGCAGTCGCCGAAGACGGGATTGTCGATCTGCTGCTGCCCGCTGGCAGCTTCGCCGATGTCGATGGCGATATCCTGACGCTGACCGCTCAGTTGGCCGGTGGAGGCAGCCTGCCTGCTTGGCTGAGCTTTGCCGATGGCCGCTTTGTCGGCCAGCCGCCGCAAGACTTCAACGGCGTGCTGGATATTGTTGTAACCGCATCCGATGGTCTCCTTTCGGCCAGCGACACTTTCCGTCTGTCAATCGATCCGGTGAACGATACCCCGGTTCTGCAGCGTGCAATCGACCCAGCGACTGTCGCCGAAGACAACGCCGTCGATATCCTGATCCCGGCGGATATGTTTATCGACGCCGATGGTGATGCGCTGACCTATTCGATCGCATTGGTGAACGGCGACCCGATGCCATCCTGGCTCGAATTTGCAGGCGGCCGCCTGCAGGGAACGCCGCCGTTTGATTTTAACGGCGCGATTGACCTGCGCGTAATGGCAAGCGACGGCAGCGTTGCTGCTTCGTCGGATTTCCGCCTGACGATCAGCGCCGTCAACGATGCGCCGGTCCTGTTGCAACCGCTGGCAAATCACCTGTCGCTTGAGGATCAGGCGATCGACATTGCGATTCCGGTGGGAACCTTTGTTGATGTCGATGGCGATGCGCTCACGATCACCGCGCGGTTGATGGGCGGCGATCCGCTCCCGGCTTGGTTAGGCTTTGATGGTGCACGCTTCACCGGCACGCCACCAGCCGATTTCAACGGCCACCTCGAAATCGATGTCACGGCAAGCGATGGTTCCTTGGCGGCAACAAGCCGTTTCCGCCTCGAAATTGCGGCGATGAACGACACGCCCAGCCTATCGATCCTGCTTCCGGATATGAACAGCCCGGAAGATAGCGCAATCGACTTCATCGTCCCGACAGGCAGCTTCACCGATGTAGATGGCAATGCGCTGACGCTCACCGCGCGGTTGGCCGATGGCGATCCGCTACCGGCGTGGCTGGTTTTCGATGGTTCGCGGTTCACTGGCACGCCGTCCGCCAATTTCAACGGCGCAGTCGATGTAGAGGTGACCGCATTCGACGGACAGCTGTCGGTCAGCGATGTCTTCCGCCTGACGATCGATCCGGTCAACGATGCACCGACATTCTTCAACGACGTTTCAACCTTCAACGCGGTTGAGGATGCTGCCTTCTCGCTGAATGTCGATGGCAAGTTCAGCGACATCGACTCGACCACCCTGGTCTATTCGGCGTCGAATTTGCCAGCATGGCTCAGCTTTGATTCCGCAACGCGCACCTTCACCGGCACGCCGGGCAATGGCGACGTTGGGCAATTCACGGTGACGCTGTCGGCCAGCGACGGTGAATTTACCGTCAATGGCCCGATCAACATCACCGTTGCGAATGTCAACGACGCGCCAGCCGTTGCTGGCGACGTTGTTCTTGCGGCAGTCGCAGAGGATAGCAGCGCGGTGCTGATCACAATGAGCCAGTTGCTCGCAAACAGCAGCGACCAGGATTCGGGCGATAGCCTTTCGGTTGTTAACCTTGCGGCTTCGTCGGGAACGCTTGTCGACAATGGCGATGGCAGCTGGACCTTGACGCCCGATGCCAATGACGACGGCATGATCGCGCTGACCTATGGCGTCAGCGACGGCGATGTTATCGTTCCGGGCCGTGCGACCATCGACCTGACACCGGTCAACGACGCTCCCATTGTTGCTTCGGCGCTTGCGAATGTGCACTCGAACGAGGACTCAGCAGTCGATATCCTGATTCCAGCGGCGACTTTTGCCGATGTCGATCGCGACCTGTTGACGCTTTCGGCGACCCTCGCTGACGGCAATCCGCTGCCTTCCTGGCTCAGTTTTGCAAACCACCGTTTCACCGGTATGCCACCTGCGGATTTCAACGGAACGATCGACATCGCGGTAACTGCCAGAGACAGCGCAATGAGCGTAACGAGCAGCTTCCGCCTGACGATCAATCCTGTCAACGACCGCCCGACCTTGGTTCAGTTGCTACCCGATATCACCATTGCGGAGGATGTCGACATCGACATTCTGGTTCCGCTGTCCAGCTTTGCCGATATCGATGGCGATACGCTTACCCTAAGCGCGCGGTTAGCGAGTGGGGCGGGCTTGCCCGGATGGCTGACGTTCGATGGTGCCAGGCTTACCGGCAGGCCGCCGGCCAATTTCAACGGCCATCTCGATATCGAGGTGATTGCATCCGATAGCGCGCTTGCGGCCTCGGACATCTTCCGGCTGGTCGTCGATCCGGTTAACGATGCTCCGGTCGTGTTGGTTCCGCTGGTAGACCAGGTTTATGCCGAAGACGCCTTTGTCGACATAATCATTCCTGTAGGCATGTTTGCCGATGTTGATAGCAACGTGCTGACAATCTCGGTCGCGCTGGCCAATGGCGATCCGCTGCCAAGCTGGTTGTCGTTTAATGCTGCGACCGGTCGCTTGACCGGCCAGGCGCCCACGAACTTTTACGGTGTGATCGATTTGTCGGTTGCCGCCAGCGATGGGGCGTTGAATGTTACCGACAATTTCCGCCTTGAAATTCTGTCGGTCAACGACGCGCCGGTGCTGATTTATCCGCTGGCCGACCGAATGTTTGCCGAGGACGGCTATGTCGATATTGCCCTGCCTCCCGACAGCTTCGGCGATGCCGATGGCAACAGCCTGACCTTGACCGCGCGGCTTGCAAACGGCAACGCCTTGCCAAGCTGGCTCAGCTTCGATGGCAGCCGTTTCACCGGTACGCCACCTGCCAATTTCAACGGCTTCGTCGATATCGAGGTATTTGCCAATGACGGTTTGCTTGCCGCATCGGATATTTTTCGGCTTAGCATCGCGGCGGTTAACGATGCCCCGGTTGTGGCCTTGGCTTTGATCGACCGTTCGGTTGCCGAAGACAGCGCAATCGACTTCACCTTGCCCGCAGGAAGCTTCACAGATGTCGACAATGCGACGCTGGCGCTTTCCGCCACGCTTGCAAGTGGCGCGGCATTGCCAAGCTGGCTGTCGTTTAACGCCGCTACCGGACGCTTCACGGGAACGCCGCCTGCCAACTTCAATGGCTTCATCGACGTGCGCGTTACTGCAAGCGATGGCACATTGACCGCGACCGACGATTTCCGTCTGACTGTAACGCCGGTCAACGATGCGCCCGTCGCTGCCAATGATAGCGGCTTTACGGTGGTTGCCGGAAACGCACTCACCATCCAGCCTGCATCGCTTCTTGCCAATGACAGCGATCCCGATGGCAATATGCTGTCGATCTCTGCGGTCAGCGGCGCTGTTGGCGGCACGGTTTCGGTCAATGCCCAAGGACAGGTAACCTACACGCCCAACGCATCATTCTCGGGCGCTGGCGGTTTCAGCTATACCGTGACCGACGGCAGCCTGACCGCGACCGCTAATGTTAACGTTCAGGTGACAGCGGGCGGGGCTGCCTGGGTCTATGGCACCGTTGGTAACGATGCCATATACGGATCGAGCAATGCCCCCAACCGGATCGATGGCCGTGAAGGCAATGATACGATAACGGGCGGGACCCTGAACGACGAACTGGTCGGCGGTCTTGGCAATGACCAGCTCTATGGTGGCATGGGCAATGACAACATCAACGCAGGTGACGGCGACGATATTGTCACGGGCGATGCCGGCGATGATGTCATCGCTGGCGGTCTTGGGCTCGACCAGCTGTATGGCGGCGCCGGCAACGACAGCGTTAGTGCCGGCGATGGCAACGATACCGTCACCGGTGACGACGGGAACGACAATATTCTCGGCGGCGCGGGCGACGATACGCTTTACGCCGGTACCGGTACGGATAGCGTCGATGGCGGTTCAGGAAACGACACCATTACCGGTGACGCAGGCGCGGATACGCTTGTCGGCGGCACGGGCAACGACACCATTTATGCGGGCAGCGAAAACGATACGCTCAGCGGAGGCGATGGTGCCGACAAGCTCTACGGAGATGGAGGCAATGATACGCTTTCCGGCGGTGGCGGCAACGATATCATCGACGGAGGGGCAGGGGTGGACACTGCTGACTACGGCACGGCAACCACTGCCTGGACAATCAATCTTTCAACAAATTCGGCGACCTCGGGGGCCGAAACGGACACAGTATATAATATGGAAAATGCGATCGGCGGATCGGGCAACGATACGATCACCGGCACCAGCGCAGCCAATGGGCTAAATGGCGGCGCAGGCAACGATATTATTACGGGCGGTGCGGGCAATGACAGCATTGTCGGTGGCACCGGCACCGATACGCTGGTGCTGGCGGGCCTGCAGGCAAGCTACTCGATCGTGACCAGCGGCGGGTCGATCAGTGTGGTCGATAACCAACCCACAGTCGACGGTAATGACGGAACCGATGCGATTTCCAGCATCGAACGGCTGCAGTTCAAGGGTGGCACCACAGTTAACGTCACCTCGCCGATCGTCCTTGATCTTGATGGCAATGGTGTGAAGACGGTTTCCGCTGCTGATAGCAAGGCACGCTACGATCTGGATGGCGATGGTCTTGCCGACGATACAAGCTGGATAGGGAATAGCGAAGGCTTCCTGTTCCTTGATCGCGACGGCAATGGTACGGTCACCAATACGAGCGAATTCAGTTTCATCGATGATGTGGCCGGTGCGCGCTCCGACCTTGAAGGCCTTCGCGCATTTGACAGCAACAGCGACGGCATTCTTTCCAGCCTCGACGCCAAATTCATCGAATTCAGGGTCTGGCAGGATCGTGACGGCGATGGCGCGGCCGAGGGGAGCGAGATACTGACGCTCAGCCAGGCTGGCATTCGCTCGATCAACCTTACCGGCACGGCCGTCGACGGTACGACCCAGATGGGCGAAGTCGCGGTGATCAATAGGGGCACCTATACCCGCACCAACGGAACGACGATGCAGTTCCTCGATGCTGCGCTGACCTATTTCTCGTCGGCGACCAACCTGCCCGCAATCACGGTTCAGGAAATGAACTACGCCCGCAAGGCCGGGAAATATTATATCACTTACGCGCAGGGCGCAATGAAGCTCAATCCGGCGAAAAAGGACGGCGAGATCGATCCGCGAGCAGGGGCCCTGACCGCTTCCAGCTTGCTGACGTTCAAGAACAAGACGATCGGCATGCTATCACCGATCATCCTCGATCTGGACGGCGATGGCGTCGAGATGCGCTCGATCAAGAAGGCAAAGGCCGCGTTCGACATGAACGGCGACGGTGTAGCCGACGATACTGGCTGGGCGGGCAAGGACGATGGCTTCCTGGTGATCGACCGCAACAATGACGGCAAAATCACCCATGCGTCCGAGCTTAGCTTTGCGGCCGAAGATCCGGATGCGATCTCCGATCTGGACGCCTTGGCGGCGCTAGACAATAATGGTGATGGCGTTCTCAACAAGGATGATGTCCGATTTGGCGAACTCAAAGTCTGGCAGGATGCGAATGGAAATGGTGCGACGGATGCTGGTGAGCTCAAGACGCTCACCGAACTCGGCATCACCGAAATCGGTCTGCGTGCGCAAAATCGTGAAGGAGCCGCAAAGGTTGGTGAGAATGTCCTGATCTCGACAGCGACGTTCAAGCGCGAAAACGGTTCGACGGGGACGGTCGGCAATGTGGCGCTTGCCTACAAGCCCGGAAAATCGACCGCAAACGGGGCAATTGGTGGTGCAACCGGCGGCGAGGGCGGGCGCTTTGACTTGCCAACCGAATTGCCCGTGGATGGCCCTGTTGACGATGCGGTTTTGAAGAATGCTGCAACGGCATTTTCTAACAACCCGGATGCGTTGGTCGCGGCCTTGGGAAGCGATCCCTTGCGTTTAACGCCCGGCGAGCTGGGTCGATTCGGTTGGGATATTCCTGCAAATGTCGATCTGTTCGACTATTTTGAAGCGCCAGTATCTGGGGTTGAAACTGCCGGTGAGGCGGCTCGATCGGCGCTTCAAGCTGTTGAATCGGATTCTCCGATTCAAGGCATTGCGCAGATTATTGAAGCCGACACCGCAACCAACCAGTCAGCCTTGGCGCAGGGTTTCATTGACGCCGATGCGGATCGCAGGCTTGCGCTGATGCGGCAGGACATGGCTACATTTGGAGCAAAGGGCGGAGAGAATGATAGCCACCTGTTGAGGGAGGGCATCAATCGACCTGTTGATTTCTATGCGTAGACCAGCGGAGCGACCGAGTTTGATCTAACTGCCCATGCCCTGTCGGAAACGTCAGATCTGGCGGCTTACTCGCCGCTAGTGCAGGATTCGGTGCTAGGCCGTTAGAGGGCTGAAAAGCGTTATTTTTCCAGCGCGATCCAGCACTGGAGCTTACGGCTGCGCAATTCGAACGCTTCGCGTTGCATCAGGAAAACGTGTTTAAGAAAGGCTGCTGTCCGCTATATGATGTGAATTTGGCGGACATGCCGACGGCAATTAGAGTCTTTCTGACTTAGATTGAGGCATATCCAGCGCCTCTGGTATAGTTTGCGCATTCGTTTGGCGGGAAGCGATCAACCAGTTTTGCCGATGCGCTACCCTGTTGCTTCAACAATTCGCTCGTTGGCTTTGCGCAAGAGGCGTTTGAGCTTGGCGAAGACCTCCTCGATTGGATTAAGGTCAGGCGAGTATGGCGGCAGGAAGAAGAGTTTCATCCCTGCCTTTCGGAGCAGTTCGCGCACCCGTCGGCCTTTGTGGCTCCCGAGATTGTCCCTGACCACGATCGTGCTGGGTTTCATCGCCAAGATCAGGCATTGCTCGACCCAAGCAGTGAAGAAGTTGCCACTGATCGGATCGTCGAACACGTAAGGAGCGATGATTCGGGCATGCTTCAAGCCCGCGATAAAAGTGAGTGTCTTCCAATGACCGTGCGGCACTTTGTCGATCAGCGGCTCTTCCTTTGTGCACCAGCCGTGCGTGCGGGTCATATTGGTCTTTGCCCAGGTTTCCATCAATGAAGATAATGCGCTTGGAATGTACCCAGCTTTGGACCCAGCTCCAGCGAGTTAGTCTGCGGACGACGTCGGACCGGTCCTGCTCCTTCGCAAAGATTGTCTTTTTTGGTCTTGTCGTGTCGTCGCAGGAACCGCCACAACGTGTCGCAGCACACGATCACGCCCCGCTCTTCACGCAGTTCCGCCAGAAGCTCGTGCAAGGTTAGATCTTTCTTCTGCTCGATCCGTCCCAAAGCCAGTCTCGCTCACCCTCCAGCAAATAGCGGCGGTGGCCACCGCCGTTGCCCAAGCCAATTATCCCCGTCAAGCGCCACGCCTGCGCCCAGCGTACTCCCGTTGCAGCACTCACTTCAAGCAAACGCGCCGCAGCTCGCGCAGACATCCCGCGATCAAGCGCACGGCCAAAACGAACGACAAAGTCATAAGACAAGTGTTTCTGTTTTGATCGAACCATCAGATCCGTTCGTCCTGAGTGGCCTTGATACCGAAGGCGATGTGCAAGCGCCAACCCATATCGCTAAAGGGCGTATTGAGCAGAAGGCCACAGAAGGTGAACGATGGTTGATGCTTCGCCTCGCCTTTGGCACCAGTACGGCAGTTGGGTTTCACTCACTTTCGGATCAGTGAACGTGGGAACGTCGGCGCCGCCGCACTCTATAACCATCTGAGCCGGGCCAAGGCGAAAATATCAGAACGCCGTCTGAACGCATGTCAGAACAAGATAATATGGAGAGAGCCGAAAATGGCTAAAAACCTTGGTGAGCCGTGCTGGATTCGAACCAGCGACCTACTGATTAAAAGTCAGTTGCTCTACCGACTGAGCTAACGGCCCATCGCAGTGTGGAAGATTGCCCGCACGGTCAGGAGCGCTCCCCCTAATGTGCTGCTTTGCTGCGGTCAAGCGGCTTGGCGCGGTTTAAGCGATGAAAAAGTTGAACGATGGTTTTCCCGGTCAGCGGATCGCGCCAGTCGGCGGCAATGCGGCTGGCAGGGCCAAGCACGAAATTGCGTGCGCGCATCTGGGGATGGGGAATGGCTAGCGAGGGATGGTCGGAAACCCAGATCCCGCCAGACCAAAGAATGATATCGAGGTCGAGGGGGCGTGCCTGCCAGCGCTGGCCGCGTTTTATTCGCCCGAAATGCGCCTCGATGGCTTGGAGTCGAGCCAAAAGGGCAGGCGGGGCAAGCGAAGTGGAGAGTATCGCGGTGGCATTGGCAAAGCATCGGCGCGAGGGGCCTATGGGTGCGCAATGGATCGTTGGAGAGACCGCAAAGACGTCGATCTCGTCGGTTTCGAGAGCCGAAATCGCCTGTTCTACGATATTCGGCGGCAAACCGATAAGACCGTGCCGCTGATTCGATCCAAGCGCGATCAGATAAAGATGCGCGCTCAGATGTCCTCCACTAGTCGCGTATAAAGCTGCGGCCTGCGATCGCGGAAAAAGCCCATGCTGGCACGGTGCAATTGCGCCCGATCAAGATCGAAGCTGGCGACAAGCAAGCCGGTTTCCTGGTCATCCAGATCGCAAACGATATCGCCCCATTCGTTGGCGATAAAGCTGGTGCCGTAGAATTTCTGTGGTTGACCGCCATGA
This sequence comes from Sphingorhabdus sp., assembly GCA_051657985.1. Lineage (GTDB taxonomy): Bacteria > Pseudomonadota > Alphaproteobacteria > Sphingomonadales > Sphingomonadaceae > Sphingorhabdus_B. The sequence goes on from JBOFLS010000035.1 coordinate 28,255, forward strand.
TCGCGCTCTGCCCCGACGCGGTTCGCGGCGATTACCGGCATACAGTTCGACACAGCGTGTCCAACCATCGCGCGCCGCCACATGAGCCGCGTATCGAGCGTCGCATCCTGCGGTTCGGCACCGATCGCGGTCGGGTAGAACAGCATTTCCGCCCCCATCAATGCCATCGCCCGTGCGCATTCGGGATACCATTGGTCCCAACAGATACCAACGCCAATGCGCATGCCGAACATATCCCAGACCTTGAAGCCCGAATTGCCCGGACGAAAATAATATTTCTCTTGATAGCCCGGGCCATCGGGGATGTGGCTTTTGCGGTAAGTACCAAGAATATCGCCATTCGCATCGATCATCGCCAGCGTATTATAGAAGTGCGAACCGTCGCGCTCGAAGAAGCTGGTGGGAATTGCGACTTTCAGCTTTTTCGCAAGCTTCGCCATCGCCTGCACCGAAGGGTGTTCGAGCGTTGGTCGGGCAAGCGCAAAGTGCGCCTCTTCCTGCGTCTTGCAGAAATAGGGGCCTGAAAAAAGCTCGGGCGGCAGGATGATCTGCGCGCCATCGGTGGCTGCCTGTTCGACAAGCACGGTGACGGCTTCGATATTCTCCGCCTCGCTGCCATGAAGCGGCAACTGAAGCGCGGCGACGGTGATGTTGCGTGTCATGCCCTGCCTATAGCCGCACGCCGAAACGCGCGGCAATCCCGATTGTCATCAGGTAAAGGACAAGGGTCAGCGCAATACCAGCCCCAAGGGCAGTCCAGAAGCCAATGTCGGAGCGCAACATCCAGGGGATCAACAGAAACATTGGCATTGAAGGCAGGAAATACCAGAAGGCCGAATAGACGTAGTCAGCCACCAGCTTTGGATTGCCGGTATCGCGCCAAAGCCAAATCATACCAAGCGTGGATACCAGCGGGATCGAAGCAATCAGGCCGCCCAAACTGGGGCTTTTGCGTGCGATCAGGGCAATGGCGGCAACCAGAAACCCCGAAATCAAAGCGCGGATGAAAAACGCCGTAGTCACTGCTATTTTGGTTCGAGCGCGAAGTCGACAGCAACGGTTACCTGTATAATATCGGTGCCAATGCTGACGGGTGGCGAAGAAGTTCTGGCCATGGGTGGCGGTGCCGCGATGGTGCCTTGTTCCGCCATGGCATCCCCATAATAAGGCTGTGGCCCGCCTAAGGCTCCACCATCCCGTATTGTCAGCACGCGCGATATTTTCATTCCAGCTGCAGAAGCATAAGCTTCCGCCCGTGCCCGCGCCGCCTTATAGGCGTTGCCATAGGCGGATAGCTTCGCTTTTTCGGGATCGGACTGGGTCAGCGTCGGGCCAGAAAGAATGTTGGCCTTGGCTGTCGTTACCGCGCCGATCGCTTGGCTGACTTTGTCGACGTCGCGTACGCGCACGCTGACCTGGTTGGCTGCCTGATATTGACCTTTCTTTGGCCCCCAGTCGATCCGCTGGATACTGATCGACTGGGTCTGGATGTCTTTCTCGTCAACCCCCTGTTTTCCCAAAGCATCGACGATCGCTTGCATCTTTGCCTCATTGGCTTGCGACGCTGCTGCGCCTGTTGCGCCAAAGGTTTCGATGCCGGCAGAGAAGGTTGCCATGTCTGGCCGCACTTCGTTGCGGCCCGTTGCGCTGACGCTGAGCAGCGTTTCGTCGCGATCAACACCACGCGGATCCGGCTCGCCACCCGAACAGGCGGCGAGCAATGCAATTGGGAACAGAGCGAAAAGACGCACCGATTACATCCGCTTTTTAAAGAGCAGGGTCATCCGATCGGACTCGCCGATCGCTTCATATTTTGCCTTGTCCACATCCTTTTTGGCGAGCACCGGTGGCAGCGTCCAGACGCCGTCGGGCCAATCCGCCGTATCTTTGGGATTGGCATTGATCTCGCTTTTGCCGGCCAGTTCGAAGCCGTTTACTTCCATCAATTTGATAACATCGGCCTCACGCATATAGCCTTTGCTACCGTCCGACATCGAATAGGGCGCATTGGCCTTGGCACGATGTTGTTCGATGCCGATCAGGCCGTCGTCTTTCAGCAAGTCGCGCATTGCTTTTAGTTCGGAATCGGCGATGTTCCAACGGTTGATGTTATGCATAATCCGCATGATCAGAATGCGATCGAATGTGCCTTTCTGTCCTTCTGGGATTGCACCCAAGGTGAAAGCCGAAAAATCGCTAGCGGGTTTGCCAGTGGCCTTGGCGACATCGTCCGCATATTGTGCCGCACCGGCTTTGATGGCTTCCTGCCGCTTGGGATCGGTAAACCCTGCTGGGTTGAAATAAAGCCCAACCAGCTTGCCTGGCCCATCAACATAGCGACCAAGCAAACGCGAAACCCATTCGCCACCTGGCGCATATTCGCCAATCTTGTGATCGGGATGAACGCGGAAAAATTCCAGTGTTTGTGCGGGATTGCGATATTTGTCGCGCTTGGCATCCTCAGCACGCGAAGGGTCGGCTAGCACTTTGGCCAGTCGTTCCTGATGCGCTTTGTGCATCTTGTCATGCACGGCTTTTTCGGTCTTGTTTTTAGGTGTATCGGCGGTAGCGGGGGCAGCCAGCACAACCGAGGCGAAGGCAAGCAAAAACATTTTGTTCATTGGGGAGGTCCTCTCTTTTATAACGGGGCGTAGACTGTATGCGCCAGACGATCTCGCTTGCCAATACAGTCAGAACGGTACTTGCTGGCTGGAGCAATGAAAACTCCCGCCACCGGTAAGGACTGCGTCTGCCGGCAAACCGATGATCTTACGATCGGGAAACAGCGGTTCCATTATGGAAAGCGCCCTATCGTCATATTCGCTGCCGTAGATCGGCATCACCACAGCGCTGTTGCCGATATAGAAATTCATGTAGCTTGCGGGCACAGCTTCACCGGATTGCTCGAACCGGCCGACAGAGGGCAGGGGAGTAACTTTACAGCCAAAGGCCTCGGCTCTGGCACGCGCATCGGTATAGACCGCGCTATTGGGATCGTTGGCATCGTTGTTTTTGGGAATGACCAAGTGATTGGGGGCAACGAAGCGTGCGAGATTGTCGACATGGCCATCGGTATGGTCATTGGCCAGGCCATCGCCTAACCAAAGCAAGCGCTCGACACCCAGATCATGCGCCATTCGATGTTCAATTGCTGCTTTGTCGAGCACGGGGTTGCGGTTCGGATTGAGCAAACAGTCAATCGTTGTCACCGCCAGCCCTTCGCCATCGACATCGATCGAGCCGCCTTCGAGCACCCAGTCACAGTCGACGATAGCCAATTGCGCGGCTTGCGCGAGATCGCGACCGATCGTCTGATCGCCAGGATAATCGTAACGATTGCCCCAGCCGTTAAAACCGAAATTGCGAGCCAGTCGCTCGCTGCCTTTTTTGACGATGATGCATCCCGTATCGCGAAGCCAGATATCGCCGATCTTGCGATGCTCGACGATGATTCCATCATCGACCAGGTCACGCGCCACGGCTTCGGCTTCGGCATTTCCGGCTATCAAATGGACGATCTCGCCTCGACCACCATCATGCACGGCATTGGCAAAGGCCGCTATCTGGGTTTGCGCTTTTTCAAGCGCTGCCAACCAATAATCGGGATTGCTGGGAAAACCGATCCACACACGTTCATGCGGCACCCATTCTGCTGGCATGCGGAATGTCATAAAAAGCCTATTTCCCAGTCCGACTCTTGTCACGAACAGCCCGGAATTCGTCGCCTTCGATCCAGTTCGGCCAGGCGTCGGTCATAGCCAGCATTCGTCCGACGCGGTAATAGAGCCGCAGGTCGGCCATAACGCCTGTCCAATCCCAGCTTTCGTTGAATTCGTCGCCGGGCGCATGATAGCGGTTTTCTTCATAATCCTTCGCGGTGGCTGCACCCGCTTCGCGCCCGCCGGTAACCAGATCGTCACCACCTTCGAAATAGACCATTGGCACACCCAACTTGGCAAAGCTGAAATGGTCCGAGCGGTAGTAAAAGCCCTTTTCGGGTGTTGGTTCGCGTTCCGGGGTACGCCCCTCGGCTTTGGCAGCGGCGTTGAGATAGGTATCGAGTTCGGATTTGCCCATGCCGACAACGGTCAGGTTCTTAGCCGGCCCGGCCATCGAAAACGCATCCATGTTGACCCCGCCCACGGTCTTGCCGAGGGGATAGATTGGGTTTTCGGCATAATATTTCGAGCCTAGAAGCCCCGACTCTTCGGCCGTTACTGCCAGAAATATCACGCTTCGATCGGGAGTGCCGCCTTTTTTGAAACCTTCGGCCAGTGCAACCAGTGCCGCAGTCCCCGTCGCGTTGTCGACCGCGCCATTGCAGATTTCGTCGCCGTCTTTTGGCGTGCAGCGTCCCAGATGATCCCAATGTGCAGTATACAGCACATATTCGTCCGGACGTTTCGCACCTTTTAAAACGCCGACCACGTTCCGGCTGCTCTTTTTTGAAATAGCGTTGTCAAAAGATAGTCCCGCCTTCAGGCCAAGTGGTATCGCCTTGAAGCCTTTCGTTTTCGCAGCCGTTATCGCCTTGTCGAAATCCTGCCCGCCAGCCGCCATAATCTTGGCGGCGACATCCTTTTGCACCCAGCCATTGGCCTTGGTCTGGTTCGCGCCGCCATCCTTGGACTGAGCAAGGAACTGCGGCCCTGTCCAGCTTGAATTGACGACGTTCCAGCCATAAGCAGCCGGCACGGTGTCATGCACGATCAGCGCAGCGGCAGCTCCCTGTTTGGCCGCTTCCTCGAACTTGTAGGTCCAGCGACCATAATAGGTCATTGCCTTGCCGCCGAATGGACCCTCAAGACCTTCACTGTCGAAATCGGGATCGTTGATCAGGATCAGGACAGTCTTGCCCTTCACGTCAACCCCGGCATAGTCATTCCAGCCCTTTTCAGGGGCGTTGATGCCATAGCCGACGAAAACGACGTCGCTATCCTTAACGTCGATCCTGGCCTGCTCCTGATAAGTCCCGGCGACATATCGATCACCATAGGAAAAGCTGAGCGGCGTGACGCCTTTTCCCGAAATCGTCAGCGGAGCAAAATTCTTGCCCGCGATTTCGACCAATGGCACATCCTGCGTCCAGCCACCGTCTTTTGAACTTGAAGGATTGCCTGGAGCAAGACCCGCCCCCTCAAACTTTTCAATCATTAAAGCAACGGTCTTGTCTTCCCCCGCCGTGCCGGGTGCACGGCCTTCGAATGCGTCGGATGACAGGGTCCGCGTCACGTCTTTCATCGTAGCTTCGGATAGTTGCGGAATGGTAATGGCCAGCGCACCGTCGCCATCGATCTTTTTACAGGCTGCAAGGGCAAGTATTGAAAGCAAGGCAAGCGAGATAGTACGCATAAAACACCCTCATAATCGATTTTACCAAATGCTCTGGCAGAAGCACGGCATTTCCTCAAACAAATTCCATTTTGTCGGCTTGCGGGTTCGATCAAGACTTGGCAGAATATGTAATCGACCAATGGGGCAGAGCATGTATTTAAGAATTTTGGCAGCATTTCTGTTTTGCATTTCCGGTGTTGCGTTGGCGCAATCCGATCAAGCGGCGCAGGCTTTCGGCAAACGTGAGGGCATAGAGGATATTTCACTGTCGCCTGACGGCACCAAGATCGCTTATATTCAACCTGCGCCGGGACAAGGTAATCGCCTGTTTATCGTCGATCTTATCGCAAATAAAACCCCGATACCTGTCCTATCAGCCGCTGGAGACCCAGAGCGACTGAACGGTTGTGAATGGGTATCAAACGCACGCCTCGTATGTTTGATCTATGCGGTTTCGCAAGTCGCCGGTGAACGATTTGCTGCGACGCGGGTAATTGCTATCAATTCGGATGGCACCGAATTGAAAATGCTGAGCAAACGCCAAGGCATCAATGCGGAACGATTTTCCTTTTTTGGCGGATCACTGATCGACCTATTGCCTGGCGATGACGGCGCGGTGCTGATGGGGCGTGAATATGTACCTGAATCGGCAATAGGTACGATTATCGCCAAAGATGAAGATGGCTACGGCGTTGATCGTATCGACACTCTGAAATTATCAAACAAACGTGTGGTAAAACCCAGCAGACTGGCAGTTGACTATATAAGCGATGGCAATGGGAATGTACGGATCATGTCAACTATGATCCAAGACGGTGCCTATGATAGCGGCAAGCGTCGTTTTCATTATCGAAGTCCCGCCGGTGGCGACTGGACGTATTTTGGCGAATATGATTACAGGGCCGATAGTGGCTTTTTGCCTGTTGCGGTCGATCCGGATGAAAATGTCGCCTATGGTTATGAAAAGCTCAACGGACGCATGGCGCTTTATAAGGTCAAGCTGGAAGAGGGGCTTTCAAAAACGCTTGTCTATTCGCATGATAATGTCGATATTGATAACTTGATAACGCTCGGGCGGCGTAAAAAAGTTGTTGGCTTTAGCTATGCTACAGATCGTCGACATGCCCTGTATTTTGATCAGACTTTAAGCAAATTAGGCCGATCACTCTCCAAAATCCTTCCTAATGCTGAGCAAGTTAGCTTTGGTGGTCTTAGCGCTGATGGCAACAAGATGATTGTTGGCACTTGGAGCGATACCAACCCCGGCATCTATTATCATTTCGATAAGATTTCCAATCAGGTCAGCCCGTTATTTGCTGTCCGCCCCGAATTGGAAAGATACAAACTTGCAGAGGTTAAGTCGGTCACCGTGAAGGCTGCCGATGGTACCGCAATTCCCGCTTATCTGACGCTGCCTGCAGGAGGATCGACCAAGGGCTTGCCTGCTATTGTAATGCCGCATGGCGGGCCAAGTTCTCGTGATGAATGGGGTTTCGATTGGCTGGCGCAATTCTATGCCAATCGCGGTTTTGCAGTGCTGCAGCCCAATTATCGGGGATCAAGTGGCTATGGTGATGACTGGTATCAGAATAACGGTTTTCAAAGTTGGAAAATCGCTGTTGGCGATGTCAACGATAGTGGGCGCTGGCTGATTTCTCAGGGAATTGCCGACCCAGATAAGCTGGCCATTGTCGGCTGGTCTTATGGAGGCTATGCTGCGCTGCAATCCGCGGTGCTTGATCCGAAGCTTTTTAAGGCAATCATCGCGATTGCGCCCGTGACTGATCTTGGTAAGTTGAAGGACGAAAGTCTTGGTTATTCCAATCATCGGGTAATACGCGATTTTATTGGCAGCGGACCGCATATTTCGGAAGGTTCGCCCGCTCGCAATGCCGGGTATTTCGAGGCGCCCGTTGCTTTATTCCACGGCGACTTCGATCTTAATGTCAGCGTATTTCAATCACGCTTCATGGCCGATCAACTTAAGTCGGCACGCAAGTCTGTTGAACTTACTGTGTATCCCAAGATTGATCACGGGCTTTACGACAATGCTGTGCGTGCGGATATGTTAAGCAAAAGCGACGCTTTCTTGCGTAAGTCGCTCAAGCTACCTGCGATCTAGCAAAAAAGGCGGCCCGTTTCGGGGCCGCCTTCGTTTGAAGCGATAATCGGATCGATTAGAACTTAACGCCGAGGCCAACGCCAGCAATATTGACGTTCGAACCGGGGTTGAAGAACTGACGATATTCGACCTTGCCATAGATTTTTTCGCTGAAGCTATGCTGGATGCCGACGCCTGCGTTAAACTCTTCGATGTCGGCAACTTCGTAACCGGCAGCGACATAAAGCTTGGTCTTTTCGCCAGCTTTTACGCCAGCGCGCAGGCTGAGGTTGAGAGCGTCGCCACCATCAAAATCGGTGTCGTAGGAAACTTCGGGGCCGGCAAATGCCGATTCACCCAGATCAAAATCATAACCAGCGGCAACGCCGGCAACGAAATCTTCAAAGCCACCAGCCCAAAGAATACCGGCGCGGCCTTCGACGCGGCCTTCACCTGCGGCCATAGCGGGAGAGGATAGAGTTGCGGCAGCAACAGCCGCAAGAACAATAAGCTTTTTCATTAATCCAGATTCCTGTTTTTTATCAACATATAACCGCAAAAAGCGGTGGTGTGCGTCTATATTCAGGATTCTTGCGAGTAAATTAACGATGCATCGCTTTACATTATTTGCATGGTTTATTGTTGTAAATTTGCAACAAAAACTTGTACAATTTTGTCACAATAAGATGGATATAATGTAAAATAAAAAAGGCGACCTGACAGGCCGCCTTTTTTCATAAAAACAGATTGAGTTCAGCGCGAGTAGAATTCGACGACGAGATTGGGTTCCATCTTCACCGGATAGGGTACTTCATCCAGTGTCGGTACACGAGTGAAAGTAACCTTATCGTTGCCGTCGGTACTGACATAGTCGGGAACATCACGCTCTGGCAGGCTCTGTGCCTCAATAACGAGCGCCATTTCTTTTGCCTTGTTACCCAAGCTGATGACATCGCCCGCATCGACCTGACGGCTGGCGATGTTACACTTCACGCCGTTGACGCGGATGTGACCGTGGCTGACGATCTGGCGTGCCGCAAAGATCGTGGGAGCGAATTTAGCGCGATAGACGATCATATCGAGGCGACGCTCAAGCAGGCCGATAAGGTTTTGCGAGGTGTCGCCCTTCATGCGGTTGGCTTCCTGATAGGCGCGCTTGAACTGCTTTTCGGTGATGTCGCCATAATAGCCTTTCAGCTTTTGTTTGGCGCGCAGCTGAATGCCATAGTCGGAAATCTTACCCTTACGACGCTGACCATGTTGGCCGGGGCCATATTCGCGGCGGTTTACGGGGGATTTCGGACGGCCCCAGATATTTTCGCCTAAACGGCGGTCGATCTTATATTTCGAACTGTTACGCTTCGACATGAGGTCAAAGTCCTTTCAATTGCGTCACATTTAAAGTTTCCGGATCCGCGCGATACCCGCGAAGGGTACCGGACACCTGCTTCACCGGAGTGCAGGGTCAATTGCGAAGGTCGCGCCATTAACGGCATAGCCTCGAAAGTCAAGCGATGAGTTGAAAATTCAGTAGCCCGAACCGACCCCGGCATAAGACTGGCTTTGGGTCAAAACCAAGCGCTCGTTTTTCTGAACGATTTCGCGATACGCTTTCCATTGCGCCTTGGTAGCACACACCCGTGGGCTTATGGCGATCGGCTTGGTTTTGTCGATCCGTTTGCAGATCAACTCCCCGGTTTGTAATTGCGGAGTAGGCATTGGTGTGGTCGACAATGCAAGCGCTGCGAATAATGCAATCATATTCGGCTCAATTTCTACTAAATCATTAGCAAATCACTTAGCCATTTGGCGGCGCACGCGATGTGCGTTGCATTTCCAACACATTTTGTCGTGCCTGCGCTTCTTCCGCATCCCAATCCGCTTTCGTACGACAGATTTTTTTCGTCATAACCAGCGAACCGATCTGTTTTGACCTTTTGCAGATCTTTTTATCGGGATTGGCAGAAGCCACCGCACCATCGGTTGCAGCCGGAGCGGTTTGCATTAGAAGAAATACGCTAAGGACCGTTGCTAACATTATTTCCTCACATCAATCACTTCATCTTCATATTCGTATCTTAATTCTACCAGGTTCTCCAGCATTTTTTGGTCGGCTCCAGATCGTTTTTTGCGCAGTACGTTAAAACCGTAAAGGAACCGCTCGACAGGATGGCGGTAGGAACTTATTGGCGCGCACATGACGGTACAACTTTCTCAACAATTCAAAAGCCCGCCCGAATGTAAGACGATGGAAGACGTCCGTTTGAGTGTCGACGATGTCGATGCCAATCTTGTTGCGCTTCTCGCAAAACGCTTTGCCTATATGGACGCGGCTGCCCGGATCAAGGCGGATCGCGATACCGTTCGCGATGAGACACGCAAGGCGCAGGTGATCGCCAATGTCCGTCGCGCTGCGCTTGAACAGCGTATTCCCCAGGATGTCGTCATAGCAATGTGGGAAACGCTGGTCGAAGGCTCGATCGCCTATGAATATGATCGTTGGGATGCACTACGCCGCTGATCAGGCATCGCGTTTGCGAAAGGCCCTGAAAACACCGCGAAGCGTACGAACCTCCAGGCTGTTCCAGCCAGGCTTTGTCAACAAGTTGCGCAAGGTACGCTTGGTCGCCGTCGTGCGGGCAGGCGGGAAGAAAAAGTTGCGTTGTTCGAGCATAGCGAAGAGCTGATCGATCATCCCGTCCAATTCTATTTGCGGGGCAGGCGGATCTAGTTCGATCTTGGGTGGGCTTTCCAGATGCTGGTGTTTTGACCATTCATAGGCACACAGGATCACGGCCTGTGCAAGGTTCAGCGAGCCGAACTCGGGATTGATCGGGACGGTGATGATGCTGCGTGCGACCGCAACATCATCGGTTTCAAGCCCTGAACGTTCCGCCCCGAAAAGAATTGCGCTACGGCCTTGCGCGCTAATGATTTCACTGGCTGCGGCTTCGGGCGTCAATACCGGCTTGGTTACGCCGCGTTTGCGCACCGTGGTGGCGTATATATGCGCGATGTCTGCAACTGCCTCAGCCAGCGTATCATAAACCTGCGCCTTTTCCAGAACGACATCCGCCCCCGCCCCCGCCGGCCCGGCATCGGGATTGGGCCAGCCATCGCGGGGAGCAACAAGGCGCAGTTCGGTCAACCCAAAGTTCAGCATTGCCCGCGCAGCCTTACCGATATTCTCGCCAAGTTGGGGACGGACTAGGATTATGATGGGGGGGCTTATGTGCATCTCCTTCGATACGGGCACCTCGCTAGCGCTCGGCACCCTACTCAGGACGAACGGTATGGAAGAGGCCGTTTCTGTCTCATCCGTTCGCCCTGAGTAGGTGCTGAGCGTATGCGAAGTGCCGTATCGAAGGGTATTACTCTGTTCGCTTTTGTCAAAATTCTTTTTGGCCAGCCGTTGAACGGCTTCCCAGTCCCCCCGTATAAGCGATTCCTTCTTGGCTCGCGACCAGCCTTTAATCTGCCGTTCGACTATCAAAGCTTCCTCTCGCGTTTGGAAGTTATCGGCCCAAACAACTTCCAGCGGTCGCCGGCTAAACGTGTAGCAAGTTTCAAACACACCACCGTGATGCTCGCCAATCCGCTTTTCAAGATCATCGGTATGCCCCGTATAATAGCTGCCGTCGGCGCATTTTACCATGTAAGTCCAAAAACTCATTTTTGCCCTATAAGCCTTAGATCGGGGTGGGCATAGTGCTTGGTGCTTCGAGACGGCGCTTCAGCCCCTCCTCAGCAAGAACGGTCTTTGTTTCTGCCCTCCGTTCATCCTGAGGAGGGACTGAGCGTATGCGAAGGCCCGTCTCGAAAGACCAGCAACCTATTTCTTCGCGGCTTCGGCCACACTGCCGGCAAATTCCTCGAAATCCCTGGCTTCGGCGAATTCCTTATAGACACTGGCGAAGCGGATATAGGCCACGGTATCCAGCCCTTTTAGTCCTTCCATCACGAACTGGCCGATGCGCGCCGATTCGATCTCGGTTTCGCCCAGCGTTTCCAGTTGGCGCTGAATGCCCGAAACCATCTTATCGATCCGCGCCTGATCGATCGGCCGCTTGCGACACGCGATTGCAACCGAGCGTTCGAGTTTCTCGCGCTCGAAAGGTTCGCGGCGGCCCTCGCTTTTCAGGACGGTCAACTCGCGCAGCTGGATGCGTTCGAAGGTCGTAAAGCGCGCGCCGCAACCTTCGCACTGGCGACGGCGGCGGATGGCGGCACCGTCTTCGGTGGGCCGCGAGTCCTTTACCTGGCTGTCGTCATGGGCACAAAAAGGACATCGCATCGATCAGGGTTTATCGCCCTTGTCGGCGTCTTTCTTCTTTTTGTTCATATGGCGATAGGCGACGATGCCCGCACCTAATACCGCACCTGTGGCAATGCCGATTGGCGCGACCAGCGCAGCTGCCGCGCCAAGTGCCGCGCCACCCGCCACCTTTTTAGCACTATCGGCATCGGCGAGATGCTTGCCTGTCTGGTATGCATCCTTCGTTGCGCCCCACAGCTCTTCAGCCGCTTCGCCGACATAATGCTTTGCCTGGTTGGGGAAACTTTCTTCAGCCAGTTTCTCAGGTGTTTTAGCCCCGCATTTCGGGCAAAATTTCATGCCCTCCGCAATTTCGGCGCCGCATTCGTTACATGTCTGGGACATCGTCAGGCCTCCTTCATGTGTATTAGATGCGCAAGACAGCCGAGGAAATCAAGAGGCGGCGAAATCAAGAAGCATAAATTGGGAAGCGTGCACACAAGGCTTCCGCTTCCTCTTTAACGCGCGCCTCGATCTGGCCGTCGCCCGCTTCGCCATTCTTGCGCAGGCCTTCGACGACATCGGCGATCATGCGTCCGACCTCGCGGAATTCGGCGGGGCCGAAGCCGCGCGTGGTGCCGGCAGGCGTGCCGAGACGCAGGCCCGACGTCACGAAAGGCTTTTCGGGATCATAAGGAATGGCATTCTTGTTGCAGGTGATGCTTGCGCGATCAAGCGCATGTTCCGCATGCTTGCCTTTGGCTTCCTTGGGCCGCAGATCGACCAGCATCGAATGGTTGTCGGTACCGCCTGAGACGATATCAAGGCCCTGTTCCTGTAGGCTTGCTGCCAGCGCCTTGGCGTTTTCGACGACGCTTGCCGCATAGCTTTTGAATTCGGGTTTCATTGCCTCGGCAAAGCAAACCGCCTTTGCCGCGATTACATGCATCAAAGGGCCACCCTGCAGACCGGGGAAGATCGCCGAATTGAATTTCTTCGCCAGCGCCTCGTCGTTCGAAAGGATGATCCCCGAACGCGGGCCGCGCAGCGATTTATGGGTGGTCGAGGTGATGACATGCGCATGCGGGATCGGCGAGCTATGCGCACCGCCCGCGACAAGCCCGGAGATGTGCGACATGTCTACCAGCAGATAGGCCCCGATCTCATCGGCGATTTCGCGGAAAGCCGCCCAGTTCCACGTACGTGAATAGGCGGTACCGCCGGCGATGATCAGCTTGGGCTTATGCTCCCGCGCGGTCTTCGCAACTTCATCCATATCGATCAGGTGATCGTCGCGGCGCACTCCATAGGCAACGGGATTGAACCACTTGCCCGACATATTGACCGGCGAGCCATGCGTCAGATGGCCACCTGCCGCCAGATCGAGCCCCATGAAGGTATCGCCCGGCTGAAGCAGCGCAAGAAACACCGCCTGGTTCATCTGGCTGCCGCTATTGGGCTGCACATTGGCGAAATTGCACCCGAACAGTTTCTTGGCGCGCTCGATCGCGATCGTCTCGATCTCGTCGACATATTCACAACCGCCATAATAGCGCTTGCCCGGATAGCCTTCGGCATATTTGTTGGTCAGGACCGAACCCGTCGCCTCAAGTACCGCTTTGCTGGTGATATTCTCCGATGCGATCAGTTCGATCTTGTCCTGCTGGCGGCCCAGTTCCTTCGCAATCCAGCCTGCGATTTCAGGATCGCGTTCAGCCAGGCTTTGCGTGAAAAATCCTGATGCCTGGATGTCGTTGGCGGCAGCGGTGCTCATGCGGGTTCCTTCACAGGGTTTGGGTTGGAGAGTTTGTCGACGCGGACGCGGTGGCGGTCTCCGCCAAAGTCGGTCGAGAGGAAAGCGTCGAGACAGGCTTTGGCCATGTCGATACCCGTGAGCCTCGCGCCCATCGCGATCACATTGGCGTCATTATGTTCGCGCGCCAGCTTAGCCGACAGCGGTTCGGATACCAGTGCTGCGCGGCAAGCGGGATTGCGGTTGACCGCGATCGAGATGCCGATGCCTGATCCACACAGCGCGACGCCGCGGTCGGCCGCGCCGTTGGCAACGGTTTCAGCAAGTTTGTAGCCATAGTCCGGGTAATCGACGGAAGTGTCATCATAAGGGCCGAGATCGTCGATTTGATGTCCGGCGCCTTCCAGATGCGCAATAAGCGCAGTTTTCAGCGCGACGGCAGCATGATCGGAAGCGATAGCAATGCGCATAGGGCCGGTCCTCATCCGGATTGAGTCGATATGCGCGGTTCTCTAGGCGAGGCTGCTCCAAAAGGCTACCCGCAATAGCAAATCCTTGCGCCGGCCATCCACAGCTTTTATTGCGGCTTTGATGACGGGTGTCTTTCTATCGATAGCCATGCTGGGCGGTTTTGCTCTCCTTTGGGGCGCATGGGCATTGTGGAAGCGCGAAGGGCTCGGGCAAAAGGTCTGGCTGATGGTCGCCGCGGCGCTGGTGCTCTTCGTGAATGTTGCGATCTGGACGGTGCCCGATGAGTATGGGCAAACTTTGGCTAAAGCAAAGAATAAATAGAAAGCTTTTCTCTAAAAGCTCAATTTTTTCAAATCGGTGCAGCTGTCCTCATCGCCCAGCTTGCACCCTTTCTCATACATAGTGCGAGCCTGGGCTTTATTCAAAGGGCCGCCTTCGCCGTTGAACATCATCGCGCCACCATTGTAACAACTCTGGTGGATGCCGCCATCGCACGTTTTAATGTGGAGCGCGCGTGCTTTTTCTCTGTCCACTGGCCCGCCTACGCCTTCATCGAGCATCGAGGCAAACATCGTGCAGCTTTTCATATGGCCCTTATCGCATGTTTCCGAAAACTGCTTCCGTGCGATTTCGACCATACCCATTTTATAGCTTCTATAGCCGACCATGAAAGCTTTCTCGTTCACCTTGTCTTCGGTCTGTGGCGCTTTCTCGGCTTTTTCACTTTCGCTTATCCGCCTCAGCACATCTTGCGCCGCGGCATCCTGCTTTTGCTTCTCTTTGAAACTTTCAGAACATCCCGAGACTACTATGGCCATGCAGAGAAAGACGGCAGGCGATAAAAGCTTGGCTTGCGTCACGGTCCTCTCCTCAAAGATATATTATTTGATCGGGCAAGCCGGGTCCAACCGCATGTCCAAATAATTATCCACCGAGCCCATCAGCAGTGCCATTTCGTTTTCATAAAAATGGTTGGCCCTCGGAATTTCGTCATGATGGATCGTAATGTGCCGCTGGGTGCGCAGCTTATCGACCAGTTTCTGCACCGAATTCGGCGATACGACTTCGTCTTGCGTGCCGTGGATTATGATGCCCGAAGAAGGGCAGGGTGCCAGAAAGCTGAAATCGTACATATTGGCCGGCGGTGATACCGAGATGAAGCCGCGGACTTCGGGGCGACGCATCAGCAACTGCATGCCGATCCAAGCGCCAAAACTGAAGCCTGCGATCCAGGTCGTGCTGGCTTCCGGGTGAAAGGCCTGCACCCAATCGAGCGCTGCGGCTGCATCGGACAATTCACCTATGCCATTGTCGAATTCGCCTTCGCTGCGACCCACGCCGCGGAAGTTGAAGCGGATCGTCGCAAATCCCCGGTTGACGAACGTCTTGTACATCGCCTGCGTTATCCGGTCGTTCATCGTACCTCCGGCTTGGGGGTGCGGATGCAGGATCATGGCAACCGGCGCGCGCGGGCGTGGCGGCGGGGAAAAGCGGGCTTCGATACGACCTTCGGGGCCGGGAATGGCAATAGCTGGCATATGTGCGTTTCTTATCCAAATATTGATGGGACTGGATCGCCCTTAAGGCTAGGCAGCGGTCGGCTGGCTATATAGAAGGCGGATGCAATTTCGCAACTGTAATGGATGTTTGCTCCTTTCATGCCCGCAGACCGCATCTACCTTGACCACGCCGCTACCACCCCGATGCGGCCTGAGGCACGGCTCGCGATGCGTGAAGGGTTCAATCTCTGGGCCAATCCGTCAAGTCCACATGCCGAGGGCCGTAAAGCGCGGGCCGTTCTTGAGGACACGCGGGCGCGGATCAAGGCCGCATTTAAATGGGACGGGGAGTTGATATTCACCTCGGGAGCGAGCGAGGCTTTGGCTATTGGACTTGGTCGCGCCAAAGCCGAAAGACGCATTGTGTCTTCTGTTGAGCATGATGCAGTGTTTCGCGCGGCGCCGCATGCCCAAATGCTGTCGATTGGCAAAGATTGGATTGTCGATCGAGGCCAGCTATCCGATGCACTTGCTTCAGGCCCTAGGGCGGCGGTCGCTATCCAGCATGTAAATTCCGAAACCGGCGCGATGCAACCTGTAAACGAAATTGCCACACAAGTCCGAGAAGCGGGCGGCATCCTCATATCCGATTGTTCGCAATCGGCTGGCAAGTTCGACCTGCCTGATGCAGATATTGTAGTGGTTTCGGCACACAAACTGGGGGGACCTGTTGGAATCGGCGCGCTCTTTGTGCGAGAATTTGGAATGCTGGAGCCAAGCGGAGGTCAGGAGCAAGGCTATCGCGCCGGGACAGAAAATCTTCCTGCAGTGCTTGGTTTCGCAGCTGCCGTGGACGCACGCGGGATTGCAGCGGAAACCGTGGGCGAGGGGATGAACAGCCAATCGGTTCAGGGACAAGCAAACTGGCTCATGACGCCAGGATATGCATTTGTAGATATTGAATATGATATCAATCGGCACGGCGGAACATTTCAAATGTCACCATCGCAACGGAAAGACTATTCTATTCTTTCCATTACAATGCCAGGCGTCAGCTCATCTGCGCAATTAATTCATTTTGACGCTGCTGGATTTGCGGTTTCGGCTGGCAGCGCTTGCTCATCAGGCACATTGAAAACCAGCCGAACCTTACTGGCATTTGGTGTAAGCGAGGCTCAGGCGAGCAACACCATCCGGATAAGCTCCGGCTGGAACACGCGATTCGACGAAATTATGGCCTTTTCACAAGCTTGGCAGAAAATTGCTGCCAATGCGGCCAAAGCGGCATGAGCGAGAGCATCTATCTCGACTATCAGGCGACTACGCCAATGGCGCCAGAGGTGTTTGCGGCGATGGAGCCCTGGTTGAAGGACAATTTCTGGAACCCGCACAGTGCGCATGCCGGTGGCCGTAAGGCAGCGGCGGCGGTCGAGGCGGCGCGGGAGCAGGTGGCGGCGTTGTTGCCCCGGGGCGGGCAGTTGATCTTTACCTCCGGCGCGACCGAGGCGATCAATCTGGCGATCAAGGGTACAGCTAGAACCGATGACCCCAATGTTTTCGCAGCATCCAATATTGAACATGCCGCTAGTTTAGATTGCGGAGAAGCACTTAAGCATTGTTCTGAAGTTTATCAGATTAAGGTAGGCGATGATGGTATTTTTGCTGTAGAAACTCAACTGCCGATTGGCTTGCAGCTCCTTTCAATCATGCTCATCAATAACGAAATCGGCACCATCCAGCCCATCGGCGAAATCGCAAAAACCGTTCATGCGGTAGGAGGTCTCTCGCTTTGTGACGCGGTGCAAGCCTATGGCCGTCTGCCGATCCCGGAAGGCCCGGACATGATCGCAATATCAGCGCATAAGATCCACGGGCCAAAGGGGATTGGCGCGCTTTGGGTGCGTGACGGGATTGCCCTCGAACCGTTGCTCCATGGCGGAGGGCAGGAGCAGGGCTTGCGTTCGGGCACGCTTTCGCCTGCCTTATGCGCGGGCTTTGGTGCAGCGGCACAATTGGCGGCGGAACGCATGGAACAGGACGCGGCGCATATCGAAAGCCTCTGGAACCGCGCAACCGAACTCTTTGCTGATTGGACGGTCAATGGTTCGATAACACACCGCTACAAAGGTAATCTTAACATTCGCCGCGATGGCATTGATGCTGCGCGATTAATGTCGGAATGCCGTGAGGTGCTATTTTCGGCCGGCAGCGCCTGTGCCAGCGGATCCGGCCGCCCCAGCCATGTACTACGCGCCATCGGACTTACGGATACACAGGCGAAATCCTCTATTCGCTTGGGGTGGGGCCGATATACAACGCTTGCCGAGATCGAACGCGCCGCGGATAGCATCAACGCGGCGGCGGAAAGGCAGTTGAGTTAACCAAAACTCCCAAAGCCGTTTGGGCTGAGCTTGTCGAAGCTCGGTCTTTCTGCAACGTCTCAAAACAAAATGGCCCTTCGACAGGCTCAGGGCGAACGGAGTTTGAGTAATGAAAATCCATTTCATCAACCCTGATGGCGAAACGACGCAGACGATTGAAGCAAAAGCAGGGGATAATCTGCTCGAAACCGCGCAAAATGCCGGACAACCGCTGGAGGGCACCTGCGAAGGCCAGATGGCCTGTTCGACCTGCCATGTGATTATCGACAAGCTGTGGTTCGACAGGCTTCCGCAAGCAAGCGAGGATGAGGAAGACATGCTCGATCTCGCCAGCGGCGCCCGGCGGACGAGCAGGCTTTCCTGCCAGATTGATTTAAGCGAGGCGCTTGACGGGCTGGTGGTGCACATCCCGGCTGAGAGCCGCAATATGCAGGGGGTTTGAATCAAAGAGCTTGACTTTTTGTTCGTTTTATGTTCTATAGAACTTATTGCTCTTTGACATCGCAGTTCTTATTTCTGATGCCGACTTCGTTTATTCGGTCCTGTTCAAAATTGGCTGGATTTGGGTCATGTGACCCTGCTTGCAAAAATCTGTTCGACCCCGTGAGCTTTTGGGCACCGCCAACATCGTTCAGGTGAGACTTTAGTGAGACCTTTCGCGAATTTCTGCGGGTTACAGATAATCTTCCGGGCCTTCACTTCCCATTCACCGAAAACCGACTATATAGGTCGGTGCCGGGTTCGCCCGGCTATGGCGATAAATTGCGATGTGCAATAGATGCAGCGGACCCGGGGGCGGTACCCGGCAGCTCCACCAAATGCGCCGCTTTGTCGAGACGCGTGAAGCGTGCCGACCGAGCGGCTCAGCTGGAGGGGCTGAACTAGGATCGACGTGCGTTGAAAAGCATTGTTTTTGCCCGGCATGAATAAGCCGTGAAATGGTTCAAAACTCATAAGTGCCAACGATAACGAAGCACTTGCTCTCGCAGCATAATCTCGGGCCTCACGGTCTAGGATTATTCTAAAAGAACGCGGCCGAACCGGCCGGGCAACAGAAAGGTTACAGCGGCCTCCTCCGGAGCCGGGCAACAGAATCCGGAGGACCTCACGCGAATTGGTATATCTCCGTGAATGTGGGAAAATCTCTTCGACGTTTTACGGTGACAGCCGCACCAATTCTCAATCGGCTTCGAACATCCGTTGATATTCTACCGCTTCCAGCATCTTGGCGGAGGCCAGAAATACCGCGCCTGTCGTAAGCGCCATGAATACCCAGCCCAACTTGCCGGGATAGGTCACCAAATATTCCTGCCCACGCTTTACCGCGCCGAGCGCCAGCGCGTAGGTAATAAGAAAGACCTCCAATTTGGTCTTGATCTGGAAGAGGCGACCGAGTTTTTTCATATATTAATAAACAGAGACGCAATGGTCATGCCAGCCTGCCATTTGTGGGCTTGACGATGGTTAACGGTAAACCGGTTCGTAAGATTTTCCGACACTATATGCCGGCCAAATTTCGTTGATCAGGATGGGGCACATCAACCAGGCCTGTTTATATGATATCTTTTACCCTTGCCGCGCGCAATATTGTGTGAAAAAGGCATGCTCTTATGAAAGAGCGTTTCATACTCTCGCTTCTGCTTCGACTTACGCGCCCTTAGGCGCGCTATGTTGCCTGGCCGCTCGCCAGGTTCCCGCCTAAGGGTTTTTACCATCATCGCAACGGCGCAGCGGTTTACCGCTATCGAATAGGTTAGAGAGAAGTATGTTAACCGATCCATCACGAAAATACCGGCCTTTTCCGCAGGTCAATTTGCCCGACCGCCAATGGCCCGATCGCGTTATAGATAAAGCGCCCCGCTGGCTCTCCACCGACTTGCGCGATGGCAATCAGGCGCTGATCGATCCTATGGGTGCAGAAAAGAAGACCCGCTTTTTCGACCTGTTGCTTAAGGTTGGGATCAAGGAAATCGAGGTCGGTTTTCCTGCATCGGGAGCAACCGATTTCGATTTCATTCGCGCGCTTGTCGATAGCGGGCGTATCCCTGATGATGTGACGATCCAGGGCCTTACCCAATCGCGCCGCGACCTGATTGAAAAAACATTCGAGGCGATGGCGGGCGCAAAGACTGCAATTGTTCATCTTTATAACGCGGTCAGTCCGGCATGGCGCGAGATCGTTTTCGGGCTCGACCAGGCCGGAGTAAAGGCGATCGCGGTGGAAGGCGCGCAGATATTGGCTGAACAGGCCGCGAAATATCCGCAAACCGACTGGCGCTTCGAATATTCGCCCGAAACCTTCTCAACCGCCGAACTCGATTTCAGCTTGGAAGTATGTTCCGCGGTAATGCAGGTGCTGCAACCGACGGCCGAAAAGCCCATCATATTCAACCTGCCAGCAACAGTCGAGGCAGCGTTGCCCAATATCTATGCCGATCAGATCGAATATTTTGGCCGACATATCCCCAATCGCGATTCTGTGGTGATCAGCCTGCATACGCATAACGACCGTGGGACCGGCATCGCCGCAACCGAACTCGGCTTGCTGGCAGGCGCGGACCGCGTGGAGGGTTGTCTATTCGGTAATGGCGAGCGCACCGGTAATGTCGATCTGGTCACCGTCGCGCTTAATATGTACACCCAAGGGCTCAATCCCGGCCTTGATTTCAGCGATATCGACGAGGTCGTCCAGACGGTGGAATATTGCAACCAGCTGCCGGTACATCCCCGCCATCCTTATGCGGGTGAGCTGGTGTTCACCGCGTTTTCGGGATCGCATCAGGATGCCATCAAGAAAGGCTTTGCCGCCAACGAACGGCAGAATGACGAACAATGGCGGGTGCCCTATCTGCCGATTGATCCAGCCGATCTTGGTCGTGGTTATGAAGCCGTCATTCGTGTCAACTCGCAATCAGGCAAGGGCGGTGTCGCCTGGGTGATCGAACAGGACTATGGCCTGAAACTACCCAAGCGGATGCAGATCAATTTCTCGACAACGGTACAGGAACTGTCCGACAGCAGCGGGCGCGAGCTGACCAGCGAGGATATCTGGCAGGCATTCGAGAAACGCTATCACCTGAAAGGCGACGGTCGATTGCGCCTGATCGATTTTCAGGAAAGCCAGAGCCAGCGTCAATTGAACGAGCGTCTGTTCGCAGGCAAAATCCGCATCGATGGTGTAGAGATTTCGGTCAGCGGGCGTGGCAACGGTCTGATTTCCAGCCTTGCCAACGCGCTTGAGCCATCGCTTGGCGGTGTGCTCGATATCATCGACTACAGCGAGCACGCCATCGGCCAGGGAACGGATACCCGTGCCGCGGCCTATGTCGAGTGCCGGGTGGGCGAGGGGCCTGTGCTGTTCGGCGTCGGCATCAGCCAGGATGTCGCGACCGCAAGCGTAAGAGCGATTTTGAGCGCGGTAAATTCCGCCTGACGTTACGGCATTGGGTTTGCTTAGGCCACAGCATAAACGCTAGTTTGACAGCGCTTCGAAAGCTGGTTTAACGCGCCCTTAAATGCACGATTAAACAAGGAAGAATTCGCATGGCTCTGCCCGCAATTTTCGACAATCTTCGTCTGCCGCTTATCGGTTCGCCTTTGTTTATAGTGTCCGGCCCCGAACTCGTGATTGCGCAGTGCAAGGCAGGGATTGTCGGCAGCTTTCCGGCCTTGAATGCGCGCCCGCAGACCTTACTCGATGAATGGCTGCACCAGATTACCGAAGAACTGGCGGCGCACAACCGCGACAATCCGCACCGCCCTGCCGCTCCCTATGCGGTTAACCAGATCGTGCACAAGTCGAACGACCGGCTGGAAACCGATATGATGACCTGCGCCAAATGGCAGGTACCGATTACCATTACCTCGCTCGGCGCACGTGAGGATCTCAACAACGCCGTCCATGGCTGGGGCGGGGTAGTGCTGCACGATGTCATCAACGATCGCTTTGCCCATAAAGCTATCGAAAAGGGTGCGGACGGCTTGATTCCGGTTGCCGCCGGTGCCGGTGGGCATGCCGGAGTGACCTCACCCTTTGCGCTGGTGCGCGAAATTCGTGAATGGTTCGATGGTCCGGTGGCGCTGTCGGGTTCGATCGGGCATGGAGCCTCGATCCTGGGCGCACAGGCGATGGGAGCCGATCTGGGCTATATGGGCAGCGCTTTCATCGCAACGAAGGAGGCCAATGCCGTCGACGGATACAAACAGGGCATCGTCGAGGGGCGCGCATCCGACATTGTCTATTCAAACCTGTTCACCGGTGTTCACGGCAACTATCTGGCACCATCGATCCGGGCAGCCGGAATGGATCCTGACAACCTCCCCGAAGGCGACTATTCGACGATGAATTTCGGATCGGGCGGCAATACCGAGAAAAAAGCCTGGAAGGATATCTGGGGATCGGGGCAGGGGATAGGTGCGGTAAGAGAAGTGCTTTCCGTCGCTGAAATGGTCGACAAGCTGGAAACCGAATATCGTGAAGCAAAAGCGCGGCTCGATAGTATTTATCGTTCCGGATGGTAAGAACTTCCCACTTGGCTGGTTTATACTATGATGACATCACTCTCTAAAACAGGATAGCCTCAGCTTTTTTCGAAGGCGACCGAAATCCGCAGTTTAACGTCATCGCCGACCATCGGTACAAATTTGGCCATGCCCCATTCGCTGCGTTTGATCGTCGTCATCGCATGAAAGCCTATCGTGGCTTTCTTGTTCATCGGATTGTTGCCCGCGCCTTCAAAGCGCGTTTCCATCGTGACGGGTTTGGTCTGGCCCAGCATGGTAAGGTTGCCCTTGAGAACAGCTTTGTTGCCATCGACGACGACCTCGTTGGAAACGAAACGCGCCGTCGGATGCTTGGCAAGATCGAAGAAATCAGGAGTTTTCAAATGATCGGTCAACCCCTGGCTTGAGGTTGCAACCGATGCAATGGGAATGGTGACATCGACTTTTGCGGCCGCGAGATTGGCCGGATCGATCTGCAATGTTCCGGTCACATCGCCAAACAATCCGAAATAGTCGTTGAAACCGAAATGGTTGACCTGCCAGCTGACCTGCGTGTGCTTGGAATCCACGGCATAGCTGCCCGCCGCGACGCGGGCCGGATCGGCAGCCCCCGGCAATGGTGTGGGTGTCGTCGCATTCTGTTGGGCAAGGATCGGTGCTGCGAGAATTAAAGGAAGAGCGAAGAGGGCTTTGCGCATGTCTGATTCCAATGGAGGAGAGGGGGAGAACAGATTTGCTCCCTCCCTCCAAAAGTCAACAGCCTTGCGCCAGGCCGCTTAATTCTTCGCTTTGTCGACCAGCTTGTTCTTGGCAATCCAGGGCATCATCGCACGCAGTCGAGCACCGGTTTCTTCAATCGGATGCGCTGCGGCCGCTTTGCGGCTGGCCTTTAGCTCGGGCTGGCCCGCACGATTGTCGAGAACGAAGTCTTTGACGAACCGACCCGATTGGATGTCTGCAAGCACACGCTTCATCTCGGCTTTGGTTTCTGGCGTAATAATCCGCGGGCCGGTCTTGATGTCGCCATATTCGGCGGTGTTACTGATCGAATAGCGCATATTGGCAATGCCGCCTTCATAGAGCAGGTCGACGATCAGCTTCGTCTCGTGCAGGCATTCGAAATAGGCCATCTCTGGGGCATATCCCGCCTCGACCAGCGTTTCGAATCCGGCCTGGATGAGATGGGTAATGCCGCCGCACAGCACGGCCTGTTCGCCAAACAGGTCGGTTTCGCATTCTTCGCGGAAGTTGGTTTCGATGATACCGCTGCGGCCACCGCCGACAGCGCTGGCATAAGCAAGGGCAACATCATGCGCGTTGCCCGATACATCGCGGTCGACCGCGATCAAGCAGGGAACGCCGCCGCCTTTCTGATATTCGCTGCGCACTGTGTGGCCGGGCCCCTTGGGTGCGATCATGATGACGTCAAGATCGGCGCGGGGTTCTATCAGGCCAAAATGCACATTGAGGCCGTGCGCGAAGGCAAGCGCCGCACCCTGCTTCAAATGCTCGTGCAAATCATCGGCATAGATTGCCGCCTGATGCTCGTCGGGCGCAAGGATCATTACGATATCGGCCCAGGCGGCGGCTTCCTTGTTGGAAAGCACCTTGAAGCCCGCGCCTTCCGCCTTTGCAGCCGTTGCAGAGCCGGGACGAAGCGCGATGGCAACGTCCTTTACACCGCTATCGCGCAAATTCTGAGCATGGGCATGGCCCTGGCTGCCATAGCCGACGATAGCGACCTTCTTGTCCTTGACTAATCCAAGGTCGCAATCGGCGTCGTAATAAACTTTCATGGTATTCGCTTTCCCTCAATAAAGAACCGTAGCCCTGAGCTTGTCGAAGGGCGCTTCACGGTTAGACGTGCTTCGACAGGCTCAGCACTACGGATTAGATACTAACTCGCTCCCGCCCCTCGCATCAGTCCGACGATTCCTGTCCGACCGACTTCGACCAAGCCTACTTCGCGCATCAGCTGGACAAACGTATCGATTTTGTCGGGACCACCGGTAATCTCGAAGATGAAGCTGGATACAGTCGCATCGATCACGCGCGCGCGGTAAATATCGGCCAGCCGCATAGCTTCCACGCGCTTGTCGCCGGCACCGGCAACCTTCACCAACGCTAGCTCGCGTTCGACATGCGGCCCGGCGTCGGTCAGATCGGTAACCTTGTGCACCGGTATCAATCGTTCGCATTGCGCGATGATTTGATCGATCATTTCGGGCGGGCCGTTAGTAACGATAGTAATTCGACTGACCCGATGATCTTCGGTAATATCAGCCACCGTCAGGCTGTCGATATTATAGCCCCGTGCGGTGAACATCCCGGCAATGCGGGCCAGCGTTCCCGCTTCGTTGTCAACGGTAAGCGTCAATACATGACGCTGCGCAATTTCCTGTTTTATGCGCATAACTATACCAGCGCCTTCGCTTCGTCGTCCATCGTACCAACAACCTCGTCCGAATGCAGCAGCATCTCGGTATGCGCGGCTCCAGACGGGATCATCGGAAAGCAGTTCGCAGTCTTCGATACCCGGCAATCGAACATTACCGGGCCATTGTGTGCCAGCATTTCGGCAATAGCATCGTCGAGCTTTGCCGGATCGTCACAGCGTATGCCCTTCCAGCCATAAGCTTCGGCAAGCGCGACGAAATCGGGCAGGCTATCCGAATAGCTTTCGGAATAGCGGCTTTCATAGGTCAGCTGCTGCCATTGCCGTACCATACCCATCCATTCATTATTGAGGATGAAGACTTTTACCGGCAGACGATATTGTGTCGCGGTACCCATTTCTTGAATATTCATCTGGATGGACGCTTCGCCGGCAATATCGATAACAAGCGCATCCGGATTGGCAATTTGTGCGCCTATCGCAGCCGGTAATCCATAGCCCATTGTTCCCAGACCGCCGCTGGTCAGCCATTTATTCGGATCTTCGAAATGGAAATGCTGCGCCGCCCACATTTGGTGCTGGCCTACCTCTGTCGTGATAATGGGATTTTTATGTTTAGTCAGCGCATGCAACCGCTCGATTGCATATTGCGGCATGATCTCTGCTTGGTTGGCCGGATAATGCAGCGAATCGACCGACCGCCAGCCTTTGATGCGGGCCCACCATTCTGTTAGATCGGCTGCCTTAGTCCTGCGGCTGTTCCAGATGCTGATCATCTGCCGGATCGCCTTGCCGACATCCGCTACTATAGGCAGATGGACACGAACCGTTTTGTTGATCGAACTACGGTCAATATCGATATGGATCTTGATACTGCCGGGTGAGAATGCGTCAAGCCGTCCGGTAATTCTATCGTCGAAGCGTGCCCCCAGGCAAAGCATCACGTCGCACTGGTTCATAGCCATATTGGCTTCATAGGTGCCATGCATACCCAGCATGCCAAGCCATGCAGGATTGGAGGCGGGAAAAGCACCAAGGCCCATGAGCGTGGAGGTGACGGGTGCACCGGTAAGTGCCGCCAACTCACGCAAGGCTACGCTGGCGTCCGAACCGGAATTGATGATACCGCCGCCGGTATAAAGAATTGGCGCCTTAGCCTTGGAAAGCAATTCCACTGCCTGTGTGATCGCAGCGAAATCGGCTTCGCTAGCTGGAACGTAGCGACCTATAGTGTTATAACCGTGACGATCATAATCGGCGCTGGCAACCTGTACATTTTTGGGAATATCGATCACAACAGGGCCGGGGCGACCCTGGGTAGCGATATGAAAAGCCTCGGCAACAACTGCGCCAAGTTCTGATGGATCCTTCACCAGATAATTATGCTTGGTGCAGTGTCGGGTAATGCCGACGGTATCGGCTTCCTGGAAGGCATCCGAGCCGATCAGGTTGGTTGCGACCTGTCCGGTAAGAACGACCAGCGGGATTGAATCCATAAATGCATCGGCAATACCCGTAACCGCGTTGGTTGCACCGGGGCCTGATGTGACAAGAACAACTCCAGGCTTACCAGTCGATCGTGCATATCCTTCCGCAGCATGGGCTGCGCCTGCCTCATGACGAACAAGGACGTGCTTGATTCTCGAGTGTTGAAACAGTGCATCGTAGATTGGCAGCACTGCGCCGCCGGGATAGCCAAATACGGTATCCACACCCTGTGCGAGCAAAGCTTCGATTAAAATATCTGCACCGCTTTTTTCAGCCAACTATTCAATCCTTAAAATACACAAACCTTGTTAATCGCTGCATTGCAACACGATAAGTTTGACGCCGTTAGGAATTATAAAATGCCATGTCAACAACTAAGATTGAAATAAACTTTCAAAATAGCTTATTAGACAATTATTAAATGCCTTTTCCCATCTTGGCCATGTTTCGGGGGGCTGGTTACGAAACCAAGTGTACTGGCGCTTGGCATATTGACGGGTTGCGATCTGCCCACGTTCGATAGCCTCGCTCTGAGTCAGCTGCCCGCGCAGCATTGCCTGAATTTCAGGAACGCCTATCGCTTTCAGAACCGGTGCATCGGCCGGTAGATCAAGTGTCTGCAGTATTTTGACCTCGTCGATCGCACCTTCGGCAATCATTTTCAGAAAACGCTGGTTGCAGCGGTGATAGAGCCAGTCACGCGGCGGGAGCAGAATTAGCGGATATAAATCTACGTCGCCAGCAACACCTCCCTCCTTTGCTTCGTGCCAATCGCCAATGGTTTTGCCAGTGGACCGGATGACTTCAAGCGCCCGTTTTACTCGACTTTCATCATGGGGCGAAAGCGCTGCAGCTCTTACCGGGTCTTCGATCTCCAGCGCCAAATAGGCTTTTGAAGTTGAAAGCTGCCGAACCCTGTTGCGAATATCGGGATCGATCTCTGGAATTGGAGCGATACCATCAAGCAGGGTGCGCAGATATAATCCGGTTCCGCCGACCAACACCGGTAACCGCTTCTCCATCCATGCGGCTTCGATCTCGATTTTGGCATCCCTAGCCCAACGAGCGGCCGAGCATGCCTCGTGCCCATCAAGATAACCGAACAGCCGATGTGGCGCTCGTGCCATTTCATCGGGTAGCGGTTGCGCACTCAATATTGGCAAATTGGCATAAACCTGGGCGCTGTCGGCATTAATGATAGTCAGTTCATGCAATTGAGCCAGCGCAAGCGCCAACGCGGTCTTGCCGCTGGCGGTCGGACCGGCAATAAGCGCCATTCTTTTTTGCGGATTCGTCATGACCGATGCTTCTTCCATAAATGTTGCAACACTCATAGCGGCAGATCGTCTCGATCAAGGCATGCTTCACGAGGCAGCCGATCGGTTATGCACAGTCGGACTTAAGCCGGAAGCACCAGTATGGCTTGAGGAGAGCAGGGCCGCCGATATCGGCTTTGCCGGCGATATTCTGGCTGCACGCGATGCGCTTCGCTCGATGGATGGCGTCGTTGATATTGCTGTCCAGACTATCGCAAACCGCCGTAAAATGCTGCTGGTTTCAGACATGGACAGCACGATTATCACCATTGAGTGTATTGACGAACTGGCTGACTATGCCGGGATTAAAGCCGAAATCGCAAACATTACTGAACGCGCAATGCGGGGCGAACTCGATTTCGAAGGCGCGTTGCGGGCTCGGGTTGCGCTGTTGAAAGGTCTGCACCGTGACACGATAAAGCAATGTATCGATGAGCGTGTCAGGCTGACGCCGGGTGCCGATATACTGCTCGTAACGATGCGTGGCTGGGGGGCGCATACGCTATTGGTTTCGGGCGGCTTTACGGCTTTTGTCGAAGCGGTTGCGGCAATGGTGAGTTTTGATGGCGTTGCAGCAAATACCCTTGGCATGTCGGGCGATTATTTGAGCGGCACTGTCGAAGGACCAATCGTTGATGCGCAGGAAAAGGCGAAGCAACTGGATCATGCGCGTTCAAGGTTGGGTATCGATCCGGTCGCGGTGCTGGCCATTGGGGATGGTGCGAACGATATCGCCATGATCGAATGCGCTCAGCAGGGCGGCGGGATGGGTGCAGCCTATAGGGCAAAGCCTGCATTAAAGGAAAAGGCCGCTTTCATAATCCAACATAATGATTTGACCGCGCTGCTATACGCTCAGGGCGTCAGGAAATCGGAATGGGCAAATAGCCGCTGATTTTTTCGCATGCGATCGGGCTATAGTCGCTTGATATGAGTTATATAGCCAAATCAGCATGAAGGATATGCACGATGCGTTATGCCTTATTACCCCTTTTGCTAGTGGCAGGTGGTTGCACCAGCATGGATTCGGCGGGCGATACCGCGCCGATGGAAGTCGCCACTGCTACCTTGCTTCGCGCCGACGGTGGCGAGGCAGGCAAGGCAACGCTTACCCGGACGGCAAAGGGCGCACTGTTGGAGCTTTCATCGACAGCGCCTGACGTTGGCAGCTTTGGCGTGCATTTGCACACCGTCGGCTTGTGTCAGGCCCCCGGCTTTGACAGCGCCGGGCCACATTGGAACCCAACGATGCGACAGCATGGCCGTGATAACCCTGCAGGCGCGCATAGCGGCGACCTGCCTAATATCGGCAGCAGCGCCGATGGTCGGCTGTATTTGAAACAGGAGATTGCCGGTGCCATGTGGGACGGTACGGACGGGATGTTCGATGCGGATGGTCTATCCATCATTGTCCATGAAAAGGCCGATGATTATCGTACCGATCCCAGCGGAAACAGCGGCAAGCGCATTTATTGCGGAGCGTTTATCAGGCAATAAAGAGGCTGGCTTTACTGCCAGCCACCCATTTTGTTTTCCAGATTGACGCGAACGGTTTCAAAAAACTGTTCGGTCGTCATCCATGCCTGATCGGGACCGATTAGGATTGCCAGATCTTTTGTCATCGCGCCCGATTCCACTGTCTCGATGCAAACCTGCTCCAGCGTTTCGGCAAAGCGAGTGACATCTGGGGTCTCGTCAAACTTGCCACGGTATTTCAATCCACCGGTCCAAGCAAAGATCGACGCGATCGGGTTGGTCGAGGTAGCCTTGCCAGCCTGATGCTGGCGATAGTGGCGGGTCACAGTACCATGCGCGGCTTCGGCCTCGACGGTCTTGCCATCGGGTGTCATCAGGATTGAGGTCATCAGGCCAAGCGAGCCGAAGCCTTGCGCCACCTGATCCGACTGCACGTCGCCGTCATAATTTTTGCAAGCCCAGACGAACTTGCCGCTCCATTTCAGGGCAGAGGCAACCATGTCGTCGATCAGGCGGTGTTCGTAGACAATGCCGGCCGCCGCAAATTTCTCTTTGAAGCCTTCCGTTTCGAAAATTTCCTGAAACAGATCCTTAAAGCGGCCGTCATAGGCCTTTAGGATTGTGTTCTTCGTCGAAAGATAAACCGGCCAACCGAGTCCGAGGCCGTAATTGAAGGAAGCCCGCGCAAAGTCCCGGATCGAATCGTCGAGATTGTACATCGCCATAGCAACGCCGGCGCTAGGGAATTTGAAGACCTCAAGATCGATATTCTTGCCATCATCGCCATTGAAAACGAGGCGCAGCGTGCCGGGGCCGGGGATAAGCGTATCGGTCGCGCGATACTGATCGCCAAAGGCATGGCGGCCGACCACTATCGGATCCGTCCAGCCGGGGATCAGCCGGGGGACGTTCTCGATCACGATAGGTTCGCGAAAAACGACGCCGCCCAATATGTTTCGGATAGTGCCATTGGGCGATTTCCACATCTTTTTCAGCTTGAATTCCTCGACCCTCGCTTCGTCTGGGGTGATCGTCGCGCATTTCACGCCGACGCCATATTCGCGGATGGCATTGGCGCTATCAACGGTGATCCTGTCATCGGTCGCATCGCGCGCCTCAATACCAAGATCATAATATTTCAGGTCGATATCGAGATAGGGCAAGATCAGACGTTCGCGAATCCATTGCCAGATGATCCGGGTCATTTCGTCGCCATCGAGTTCGACGACGGGGTTCTTCACCTTGATTTTTGCCATGAGAACGCTGCTTTCCTGCGGTATTTGTTGATCTTAGGCCAGCGCCATAGCAAGATTTGGGCTGCAATCAACTATCAGCACCTGTTAAACGAACAAGCTGCAACCTATTTGTTGTAACATCGCTCAACCGTGCCTAAATGGCGGCATCATGACGAAACAGGAACTGACAAACCGGGGTACCGGGATCGCCAAATGGTCCTTTCCTCCGGTTCATCCCGAAGGTCGCAAATTCGGTTTGATTGCAGCTGCGGTAACCGCAATTTTCGCCTTCATGGCTTGGGAAACGCTCGCCTGGCCGATGGCCGGTGTAACGCTTTGGACACTTGCCTTCTTCCGCGATCCAGCTCGTGCAACGCCGATGGACGACCGTTTTGTGGTAGCCCCCGCCGATGGTCTGGTAACGCTGATCGAAAAGGTGATTCCGCCCCCCGAACTGGCTGGACCTGCTGGCTTGGGGGATCAGCCGCTGACGCGTGTATCGATTTTCATGAGTGTGTTCGACGTCCATATCAATCGTGCCCCCATTCGTGGGACTATCAAGCGCGTAGCCTATATTGCAGGCAAATTCCTTAACGCCGATCTCGATAAGGCGAGTGAGGAGAATGAACGTCAGCATTTCCTGATCGAGCGCCCCGATGGCGCGCTTATCGGCTTTACGCAGATTGCAGGGCTGGTCGCACGTCGGATTGTTCCTTTCGTAAAGGAAGGCGATATGGTTGCTGCGGGGCAGCGCGTTGGCCTGATCCGGTTCGGCAGCCGCGTCGATGTCTATCTGCCACAGGGTACCGCACCGCGAATCATCAAGGGGCAGCGCTGTATTGCGGGCGAGACGATACTTGCGGAAATCGGCATCGATCAAGATTTGCGCGCGATTGCGCATTGACAGTTGAGGGCGCGGGGGTGAAACCCCCGGCATGAACGACATTCAATCCCGCCCCGGCATTTCGCTTCGCGCGCTTGCGCCCAATGCCGTCACCGCAATGGCGCTTTGCACGGGCTTGTCAGGTGTCTGGTTTGCAATGCAGGGGATCTGGGATGCGGCCTTGCTGTCCGTTGTGGTGGCAGGCGTTCTGGATGCGATGGACGGGCGGATCGCACGGTTGTTGAAAGGCGAAAGCCGCTTTGGGGCGGAACTCGATTCGCTTTCCGATGTCATTGCTTTCGGAGCAACGCCCGCACTGATCATCTATAGCTGGGCGTTACAGCATATGCCCCGTTTCGGATGGACAATCTGTCTGTTCTTCGTTCTCTGCGCGGCGCTCAGGCTGGCTCGGTTCAACGCAAGGATCGATGCCGATGATCAACCGCACAAATCGGCGGGTTTCAACACCGGCGTACCGTCGCCTGCAGGGGCGGGACTGATGCTGCTGCCATTGACTATATGGCTTGAAACCAATGCCGAATGGGCACGCGACTACCGC
>JBOFLS010000036.1:0-11393 GCA_051657985.1 Sphingorhabdus sp.
AGGATTGGCAAAAGCTGGCCGACCGGGCCGTTGCTGAGGCCTTCAGGGTTTCATCGCATGGCGATCTGGCAACAGCGCCCTTCACGCTTTCGATCAGCATCAGCCTGTCGACCGACGACGAAGTTCAAGTGCTGAATACGCAATGGCGCGGGAAGGACAAGCCGACCAATGTTTTGAGCTTTCCGATGATGGAAAAAAACGAATTAGTCGCACTTGCCAATACCGATGATGGCGAAGTTCTACTCGGCGATATGATCCTGGCTTATGGCGTATGCGTCGCAGAGGCCGAAGAAAAAGGCATATCCCTTACCGATCATGTCACGCACCTGATTGTCCACGGCACGCTCCATCTGCTCGGTTACGACCATATCGACGATGCGCAGGCCGAGCATATGGAGGCGCTGGAAGTAAAAGCGCTTGCATCGCTGGGGCTTGCCAATCCATATAGCGACCATTGAAAACAAGCGGAGGCGGCAAAGCCAATCTAATGCCGGAGGGCGACAGTTTAAACGGATCACGAACACGATCCGAAGATAGTGGGGAAAGCCGAATATGGCAGCGCTTGAAGGCGCTGCTAACCGGGCGAAATTCCGAACCCACGCTGCGCGAGCAGCTTGAAGAAAAAATCACCGAGCATGAGGAAGACGTAGCCGAGGATGGTGACGTCGAGGAAGCCGACGGCGATCTATCAGCAACCGAGCGTGTTATGCTACGCAATCTTCTGCATTTCAGCGAACACCGGGTCGATGATGTCATGGTACCGCGCAGCGACATATTGGGCATCCCCGAAAATGCAAGCTTCGATGAGGCGGTCGCCGCCTTTGCCGAGCAAGGCCACAGTCGCATGCCGGTTTATAAGGATACCCTCGACAATATTACGGGCATGATCCATATCAAGGATGTGTTCGCGGTGCTGGCCGAGGGCAAGGAGAAACCCGACAGTCTGGAGGCTTTCATCCGTCAGCCGCGCTATGTGCCCGAAAGCATGGGCGTGGTCGAGCTGCTCGACGAAATGCGCCGTACGCGCACCCACTTGGCAATCGTGATCGACGAATATTCGGGTACCGAGGGACTGGTGACGATCGAGGATCTGGTCGAGGAAATCGTCGGCGAGATCGAGGATGAGCATGACGACGAACCCGAGGCGTTGTTCGCCGAGGCCGCTCCAGGCATCTGGGAGGCTGATGCCAGGGCGGAGCTGGACGATCTGGCCGAGGCACTCGATCCGGCGCTTGGCAAGGTTGACGAGGATGTCGATACAATTGGCGGATTGGCCTTCGTCATCGCGGGCCAGGTTCCTGTGCCGGGCGATGTCCTGACACATGCCGAAAGTGGGTGGAAGATCGAAATTCTGGATGGCGACGATCGCCGCGTTACGCGGGTCAGGCTCTATATGCCCGAGGTCGTGGGGTAAGCGGCAGGGTAGAATAAATTTCACTCCGACGAAAGCCGAATTGACTGACTTGGCGATATAAGGACCGCTGAAAGGTCACACTAAAGTCACGCCTGAAAGCTTTTCCAAAACTATATTAGACGTAACAAAATTTCCTACATTAAAAAGTTAGTATAAGCCCGCCATGTTGCTTGCGAGGTAACCGGCAATAATAAAAACCAATAAGAACATATAGAGAACTTTTGGCAATAAGTCAACTGTCATTATGCAACCATATAGAAGACGCAGCAGTTATGTTCTGGCAAAGGACGAAAAGCCAAGGCTCTGCTTTTAAAACTATTTCTTCCCCCAAACCTGTACCAGTCGGTCATCGCGGCCGCAGCGGCTGCGGTAGAAGCGGTAGCGGATCGGGTTTTTCTTGTAATAGTCCTGATGATAGCCTTCCGCCGGATAGAAAGTCGCGCGCGTTACGATCTTGGTTGCTAAGTCACGCTTGAAATTGCCGACCAGATAGTCGCGCGAAGCCTGTGCCGCCTTGCGCTCTACTTCGTTGCCGGGAAAGATTGCCGCGCGGTAGCTTTCGCCCTTGTCGCAAAACTGGCCATCGGCATCGAATGGATCGACATTGCGCCAGAACACCGTCAGCAGATCGGAATAGCGGACCTTTGCCGGGTTGTAGGTAACAAGTACCGCTTCATAATGCCCGGTTCCCCCCGCGCTCACTTGTTCGTAAGTCGGCTTGGCAACGCGCCCGCCGGTGTAGCCTGAGACGACTTTGGTCACGCCCGGTACTTTCTCGAAATCGGCCTCTGCGCACCAGAAGCAGCCCATTGCGAAGACTGCGGTAGCCTCGACAGGCGCGGTCTTGGCCGTGGATCCGCTTGCGGACGCGAGGGGTAACGCTGTCAGGGCGGAGGCGACAATAAATCTTTTTAGCAACATATCCGGTTTCCATTTCAATGGTCTTGCAACGAAATACGTTGGACAAGGCCGTAAAGTTTCAACCTGACGGTCAAATAAGGCTTTGCCGCAATTGCAGCGCCCTTGTCCGCCAGTTTTCCGCAAGTTGGGGCATTGCAGCCAGTTCATCCAAAGCGGGTCCGGTTCCTTCCACCCGGTGGTAGCCGCCGATCAGCATCTGGAAGGTGCGCTCGACCGTCCAGCCATGCGATGCGCGCTCCACCTGCACGATCGCATCGTCGGGTGCGACCTCACCCTCCTCTATCACCCGGAAATAATAGCCGCTGCGTCCCGTGCGGATCACGCCTGCCGTCATACCTTTAAGACCAAAATGATGATCGATCTTCCAGCACGGCTGCCGCCCCTGGCTGATCTCTACCAAAGCACCGCCTAAGCGAAAGCGATCGCCGATATGGACCCGGTCTTCGGTCATTCCGACCGCAGAGATATTCTCTCCAAATCCGCCTAGCTGTTCGAGCAAGGGATGCGGATCGAAGCCGGCCTTGGCGATATCGGCGCGCCAAGGCGCATAATGTTCGCCCGGATAGAAATGCACGGCCTTGTCTGTGCCGCCATGCACATCAGGATCGCCGACCCGGTCGCCTTCAAAACCCAGTTTTGCGAGGTATACCGGGTAATCGACCGCCACGCGCGAACCGATCGTGCTTATAGCCCCATCGGAGCGAAAGGGCACCGGCTGGCCGGTCAGCAGCGCGTCTATCGTGGTCTCGATCATAATCATTCTTATCCCAAGCCGTCAGGCTTCGCCATTGGCAATCGGCTCGTCGCACTCTAATAGCAGGCGCGATGCAGACCAGCGATCTTCGCATTGCGCTTTTCAGTGGCAATTACAACATGACCGTCGATGGCGCGAACAAGGCGCTTAACCGGCTGGTCGAATATCTGTTACGCCAAGGCGCGCAAGTACGCGTCTATTCGCCCACGATAGATGCCCCCGCCTTCGAACCGCAAGGCGATCTGGTGAGCGTACCCTCTATCGCCATTCCCGGCCGTTCCGAATACCGTCTGCCCGTTTCGCTGTCGCGCCGGGTGAAGCGCGATCTCACAGCGTTTGCGCCGAACATCGTCCATATCTCCAGCCCTGACCGCGTTTCCCGGCAGGCGGCGAAATGGGCACGCGACCGCGATCTGCCGGTGCTGGCCTCGGTCCACACACGGTTCGAGACCTATTTTCGCTACTATAATATGTCGTTCATGGAGCCGCTGGTCGAAGCCTGGATCAGGAAGCTTTATCGCCGATGCGATGCGCTGGTGACGCCGTCGGAATCGATGGCGCAGGTTTTGCGGCAGCAGCGGATGAATTACGATATCGATATCTGGTCGCGCGGGGTTGATCGCGAAATCTTCGATCCTAGCCGCCGCGATATGGGCTGGCGACGCAGCCTGGGAATCGAAGATGACATGCCGGTGGTTGGTTTTCTGGGCCGTCTCGTAATGGAAAAAGGCCTCGATGTCTTTTCCGATACCATCGACCAGCTGAAACGCCGCAGCGTTCGGCACAAGGTGCTCGTCATCG
Source organism: Sphingorhabdus sp. (assembly GCA_051657985.1). Taxonomy (GTDB): domain Bacteria; phylum Pseudomonadota; class Alphaproteobacteria; order Sphingomonadales; family Sphingomonadaceae; genus Sphingorhabdus_B. The sequence continues at coordinate 3,891 of JBOFLS010000036.1, forward strand.
GCGAGGGGCCAGCGCGCGGCTGGTTCGAAACACGGCTTCCGGATGCGATCTTTGTCGGCTTTCAGGGCGGCAAGGATCTGGCGCGGGCGGTCGCCAGCATGGACATGCTGTTCAACCCCAGCGTTACCGAAACCTTCGGTAATGTGACGCTGGAGGCGATGGCTTGCGGCTTGCCGGTGGTCGCGGCAAAGGCGACAGGCAGCCAGAGCCTTGTCGAGGACAGCCGCTCCGGCCGCCTGATCACGCCCGGCGCGATCATGCAATTCGCCGAAGCTTTGCGCAGCTATTGCGAAGCCCCTGCCCTGCGTATCGACCACGGCCGTGCGGGAGAAATGCGGAGCCTGGATTACAGCTGGGATGCGATCAACCAGACCGTCGCCGACACGTATTCAAGGCTGATCCGTCAGCGGGGGATTAGATAGAATGTCACCCAACGACACGACGAGGGCGGAAAGAGAATTGATGTCACCCAAAGCACCAAAGAACCAAAGCAGCCGCGCCTTATGATTGCGTCGCAGTATGATATCGAAAAGATTATATCGGATGTGATTGACTGCGGCTTTGCTATTCACAACAGGTTTGGACCAGGTTTGTTGGAATCGGCTTATGAGCTACTTTTGATTCAAATGCTAATGAAGCGAGGATATGTCGTTGAGCGCCAAAAGGCGATTGCGTTACGTTTCGACAATATAGTTATTGAAGAAGCCTACAGGGTGGACCTGCTTGTTGCAGGACAGCTTATCGTTGAACTGAAATCGGTTGAACAGCTTGCGCCGGTGCATAGCAAGCAATTGCTGACTTATTTACGGATATCCGAGTTGCCGATAGGCTTGCTTCTAAACTTTGGACAAAATTTGTTTAAAGACGGCATCCGCCGTGTAATAAATAATAAAAATCCCTACATTGCGCCGCCAAAGCTCTAAAGATCGCGCAACTGCTTTGGTCCTTTGGTGCTTTGGGTGACATAAAAATGGCCGACCTTTTTAATCAAAATGAAGTCCCCCCAACTCCCACCAACACCCCATTGGCCGATCGCCTTCGCCCGCAATCGCTCGCCGATATCGTTGGCCAGGATCATCTGACCGGCCCCGATGGCGCAATCGGGCGGATGGTGGCGGCGGGGCGGTTGGCTTCGATCATCCTGTGGGGACCGCCGGGGACCGGAAAGACCAGTATAGCACGGCTGCTGGCCGACGCGGTTGGCATGCACTTCCTCTCGGTATCGGCAGTATTTTCCGGCGTTGCCGATCTGAAAAAGGCGTTTGCCGAAGCCGAGCAATATCAACGCACCGGCAAGGCGACGCTGCTGTTCGTTGACGAAATTCACCGTTTCAATCGCGCGCAGCAGGATGGATTCCTCCCCTTCGTCGAACGCGGCGTCGTCACGCTGGTGGGGGCAACGACCGAAAACCCCAGTTTCGAACTGAACGCCGCGCTGCTCAGCCGCACGCAGGTGCTGGTACTCAACCGGCTCGACGAAACGGCACTTGGGGCATTGCTGAACCGAGCAGAGGCAATCGAGGACCGCGCCCTTCCCGTCACTGCTGGGGCACGACAAGCCCTGATCAACAGCGCAGACGGCGATGGCCGTTTCCTCCTCAACCAGGCCGAAACGCTGTTTTCGATTCAAATCGAAACCCCGCTCGATCCGCCTTCGATGGCGGCCCTGCTTCACCGCCGGATGCCGGTTTACGACAAGGATCGCGAAGGGCATTACAACCTGATCTCTGCACTCCATAAATCGTTGCGCGGGTCGGATCCGCAAGCCGCGCTCTATTGGCTGGCGCGGATGCTGGTCGCGGGCGAGGAACCGCTTTACGTGCTGCGCCGGATCACCCGTTTTGCAAGCGAAGATATAGGCCTCGCCGATCCCCGCGCGCTCGAACAGTGCATTGCCGCCAAAGACGCATATGAGTTTCTGGGATCGCCGGAAGGTGAGCTGGCGATCGTGCAGGCCTGCCTCTATTGCGCCACCGCACCGAAATCCAACGCCGCCTATATAGCGCAAAAGGCCGCGTGGAAACTGGCAAAGGAAACCGGATCGCTGATGCCGCCCGCCAATATCCTCAACGCGCCAACCAAGCTGATGAAGGATATCGGCTATGGCAAGGGCTATGCCTATGATCATGATGCCGAAGAGGGCTTTTCGGGCGCGAATTATTGGCCAGAAGAGATACAGCCTGCCGAACTCTACCGCCCTTCCCCACGCGGGCTGGAGGCGAAGATTGCCGAGCGACTGGCGCATTGGGAAGGGCTGCGGCGCGATAGGAACCGTGGATGACGTACCGCGCCGCTGTCTGCACCGCACTGACCGGACCGGACAGCATCCGCATCGAAGCGCATGAACGGGTGGCGCTCAAGCCCGGTGAAGTGCGCGTCGCGATCAGAGCTGCGGGGCTGAATTTCCCCGACCTGTTGATGACCTACGGCAAATATCAGTTCAGGCCCGATCCGCCTTTCGTACCCGGAATGGAGTTTGCGGGCGAAGTGATCGAGATCGCTCCGGACGTAACCGCGTTCAAGCCGGGCGATGCGGTGATGGGCGGGGGCAAAGGGGAGTGCCTTGCCGAACAGGCGGTGGTTCCGGCATCGGCGCTGGCCGCCAAACCCGAAGCGCTCAACTGGGATGAAGCCGCCTGCTGGCGAGCGGGCGCTTCGACGGCGTGGCACGCTTTGCATGACAAGGCGGAGTTGAAGCCCGGAGAAACGCTGCTGGTGCTGGGGGCCGCGGGCGGCGTAGGCATGGCAGCGGTGGCGCTGGGCAAGCGTCTGGGCGCGACCGTGATCGGCACGGGATCGAGCGAGGCAAAACGCGCGGCCATTCTCACTGCCGGGGCAAATTACGCGCTCGATCCTGTTGCCCCCGATTTGGCGGCAAGAGTCAAGGCGCTGACCGATGGCAAGGGCTGCGATGTCGTTTTCGATCCGGTCGGCGGCGATCTGGCCATTACCGCCACCCGCGCCATCGGCTGGGGCGGGCGCTATCTGATCGTTGGCTTTGCCAGTGGTATCATACCGCAATTTCCCGCCAATCATGCATTGATCAAAGGCTACAGCCTGATCGGCCTGCGTGCCGGCGAAGCGAACAGGCGCGATCCGGCGCTGGCCGCGCGCACGGCGACTGCGCTTTCGGAAATGGCGGAGGCAGGCGTGATGCGCCCGCATATCTCGCACCGCCTGCCGCTTGATCGGACAGCAAATGCCTTGCATATTCTCGAACGGCGCGAAGCGATTGGGCGGGTGGTGATTACCATTAAAGAATGACGGCTTTCGTTAGAGCATTTGTGATGATTCAATAAACATTGCAGCTCTGAGCCTGTCGAAGGGCGTATTGAAGAATTTGGTGCTTCGATACACTATCTGCCGCTTTGCAAGTTAAGGATCTCAGCTTTCACCCAACACGAACGGTTGGTATATCGCCATCATGTCCAAAGAAAAAAATTCCGAGTCAAATCATTGAGTTGACTCATAAATTTGTGCGCAACAAAAAATGCAGCAAAAATTTGCCAGAGTCTTGATTCTATGATAGATTCTCCTTGGCTTCTGAACCCTTCGGTTCGCAATCAGGGGGAGCGAAAATGGAAAATTTTCAGATAGCGGGTTACGCCTTCGATCAGGTACTTTTCATGGAATGGGCGGAAAAGATATTCTTCGCCCTTGTTATCTTGGCGATCACATGGGCGCTTGCCAAAGCGGCTAGATGGGCCTTCGCCAAGATGGTCGATCAGATCGCTTTCTTGCGCCGGGGAACGTCGACCGGCGAAAGCGTCGGCATGGCGCTCGGCAAGATCGTCTCCTTGCTCGTCTGGCTTTTCGGCCTTATCGCCGTGCTGCAGCAGCTGGGCTTCGATAGCGTGATTACACCGGTTCAGGGACTGCTGACCAATTTTATCGGCTATGTCGACAATATCGTCTTTGCAACCGCCATATTCTTCATCGGATCGATGATCGCCCGGATCGTGCGCGACCTTGTCGAAACCGCGCTAAGCACTGTCGATTTCGACAAATGGGCGAACAAGGGCGGCGTCGAGGCGGTGACAGGGAACAGCGCAATCACCAAGACTATCGGCACCATCGTCTATGTGCTGGTAATCATACCCGTCGCCATTGCGGCTCTGCAAATGCTCGAAATTTCGGCCATCACTCAGCCTGCGATGAATTTGCTAAACATGGTCTTTCAGGCAATTCCCCTGATCATCGGGGCTTGTTTGCTGCTTGGCCTGGGTTACGTCATCTCGCGCTGGATCAGTGGGCTGATCCGCGATCTGCTTCCCAGCCTCGGTGCAGATCGGGCAATCGATGAACTCGGCATCCTTCCCGAAGGCAGGCGCGCCTCGGGGATCATCGCCACAATTGTCACCATCGCGATCATGATCTTTTTCGCGATTGCGGCAACCAATATGCTTGGTTTCCCGCAACTGACCAATATTCTCGAAACCGTGCTGGCCCAGGCCGGCAATGTCGTGTTCGGCGCGGTGCTGATCGCGCTGGGCGTATTGCTCGCTAACATCTTGCGCAACCTGATTGCCGATGCGACGGGACCGGGTATTGCCGCAAGCGTTACCTATTGGATTACCACGGGGCTGTTCGTCTTCATCGGGCTAAAGCAGATGCAGATCGGCGGAATGATTGTCGATTATGCTTTCCTCGCGCTTGCCGTCGGGGCGGCGGTTGCCTTCGCGCTTGCCTTTGGACTGGGCGGACGCGATGCGGCGGCGCGGATGCTTTCGGATTTACGTGCGCAGACCCCGCCGCCTGCTGCTCCACCCGTCGTCACGAAACCGGTCGCTTCGCTTGCATCGGGTGCCGTCAAGCGGAAGCCCGCGCCGAAAAAATAGTTTCTGCTTTACCGAAAGCAGCCATTTGGGGCGGGGGCAACCTCGCCCCTTTTCTTTATGAGCGGCGCAGGCCATAGCGATCGGCATGCGCCGCTTCTCCCGCTTTGCCTGTATCGATTGGTCGGGTGCGGTCGGGGAGTTTCCACCGGGGCTGGCTTTGGCGGAAATCGATGACACCGATACCCCGAAGCTTATCGGGGGTGACAGGCGTTGGTCCCGACAAGCGGTGCTCGACTGGCTTTTTGGACTTACCGATGCTCGGGCCGATATCCTCATTGGCCTCGATCTTTCGCTCGGTTTTCCTTTCATCGATCGCGATGCCTATTTTCCAGAATGGCAAGATAGCCCGGCCAATGCCCGCCAGCTTTGGGCATTGATTGATCATTTGTGCAAAGCCGACCCGCACCTTTCTGCCGCAACGTTCCTGCTTCATCCACAAGCACAACGCCATTTTCGCCACAGCAAGGGCATGATAGGCGACCTGTTCGGCAGCGGCATAGGCCGCCTGCGCGAAGTCGAACGGCACCAGCGCGCCACGAAGCAGGCGAATAGCTGGAGCTGTTTCAACCTTGTTGGTGCAGGCCAAGTTGGCAAAAGCTCTCTAACCGGCATGCGCATGATGCACCGTCTGGGCGGGCGCATCCCCATCTGGCCCTTCGATCCAATACCGGATAGTGGTCCATTGATTATTGAAATCTACACGACAATGGCAGCCCGTGGTGCAGGACTGCCTGCCAACCGTAGCAAGATCCGCGATCCCGAAACGCTCAAAGCGGCTCTTGCGGCCTATGGTGCAAAACCACCCCGCCAGCTGTTACGTATCGACGATCACGCAACCGATGCCTTGCTAACGGCGGCATGGATGCGACGGGCTACAAACGATCCTGGCTTATGGTCGCCTACCGGCTTGACAGAAAAAATTGCACAAACAGAGGGCTGGACCTTTGGTGTGCTTTGACGCTAAAGGCTCCATCGTAAAGCCACGCCGGCTTAGCTCAGTTGGTAGAGCACCTGATTTGTAATCAGGGGGCCACGGGTTCGAATCCTGTAGCCGGCACCATATTTTAATTTAAAATCAATACATTAAAATTTGCGATATCAGATGGTAGTTTGGTCGGATAATCGCCACGTAATCAAATTTTCGCATTAACAGGCCCGGTTGGTTGCAACCCCCTTACCTTATCTCACATGAATCTGGCCTCTCCGAGGTGCTAATAACAGACCCATTGATCATGAATCAATATTGGACGCGCGGCTACAAAGCTAACTTTGCGGACATTAAGTGGTCATGTCGCGAACACCAAAACTTGCCATTATGGAATGGCCCGCCCCTTTTCCCCGGCATCGGATATGATGCCGGTGTTCGAAGAGGAAAGGAGCGAACCGATGTCTATTGTTATCCTTGGTGTTGATCTGGGCAAGAACTCTTGCAGCATCGTTGGCATTGATGGAGTTGGCGCGGTGTTGATGCGTCGGCAGACGTTGATCGACTTTGTGCTGAAGTTGCCGCCTTGTGTTGTCGCGATGGAAGCGTGGCGGTGCCCATCATATGGGGCGCCTTTTCGCTGCGCGCGGTCACGAGGTCAGCCTGATGCCGCCTGAATACGTCCGCCCCTACGTGAAAGCGCAGAAGAACGATGACCGCGATGCGGAGGGCATTGCAGAAGCTGCGCCGTGGCCGACGATGCGCTTTGTCGGGCTTAAGAGCCAGGAACAGCTGGATATCCAGACACACCACCGCGTACGTTCACGCCTTGTGGCCGAGCGTACGAACTTGATCAATCAGCTGCGGGCGATCCTGCTAGAGCGTGGCGTGATCTTCCCGGTCGGTCGACGCAAGCTTGAGCGGGGTCTTGAGTAAATGCTTGCCGAGGATGACACAGCCTTGTCGCCGCGCCTCTGTCAGCTGGTTTGCGATCTGCGCGCAGAGTGACAGGCGCTCAACACGAAGATCGAAGCACTGAATGGTGAGTTTGTGAAACTGGCACACAATGACGCAGCTGCGCGACGGTTGACGTCGATCCTGGCGTAGGGGTTCTAAATGCGATGGCCCTGATCGCGGCGGTGGGCAACGCGAGCAGCTTTACCAAGGCACGCGATCTGGGTGCTTGGCTCGGCTCGGTTCCAAGGCAGAACACAACCGGCGGCAAAGTCCAGTTGCTTGGCATTCCAAACGCGGCAACACCTATCTGCGCACCTTGCTCATCTATGGTCCTCGAGTGGCGCTGCCGTTGCTGTCGAAGACTGACACGCTACTCAGCAGGTGGTTGAAGGGCATTTGATATGATCCCGCTCGTTTTTTTGTTCAAACGCTTTATTCAATCGATAACGGCTATCTGACAGACCGTCTGGATATCCAAATCGAGTCTACAAAAATCGACTTCGCTATGAAAGGGGTTGCGGGGCTGCAAGGTTGTTGTCAGCTGTCTTGATCGCAAACTTGCGCAAAGCTGTATTTGGAGCAACCTCAACTGATAGGCGGCGGTTTTTGGGTGGAGGTTGACTAACCGTGCGACATGGTCGGCGACCATTTCATTATAGCGTGGATGTGGGCCACGATGGAGCGGCATTCTGAAAATTGCCGCTTGTTTCTCCGTATTTGGAAGGTGCATACCATTTGACTGGAAATCATTTGGGTCAAAGCCCTCTGTGCGTACCGAACCAA
>JBOFLS010000037.1:0-7039 GCA_051657985.1 Sphingorhabdus sp.
CGCAGATCGTCCATGCCATATTTGAGCATCGCCAGCCGATCGACGCCTACGCCAAAGGCAAAGCCCGAATAAACTTCGGGGTCGATTCCACAATTCGCCAGCACCTTGGGGTGTACCATGCCGCTGCCCAGCAGTTCCATCCAGCTTTCGGTTCCGCCCAATATGCGCTTACCCTTGATCCAGCTGAAACCGATATCGACTTCGACCGAGGGCTCGGTGAAGGGGAAATAGCTGGGGCGCAACCGCAACGTGACATCGTCGTTTTCGAAATAGGCACGCAGGAAAGTCTCGAGCGTCCATTTAAGGTGGCCTAGATGAATGCCCTTGTCGACCACAAGCCCCTCGATCTGGTGGAACATCGGCGTGTGGGTTGCGTCAGAGTCCGAACGATAGACCCGGCCCGGCGCGATGATGCGGATCGGCGGTTCCTGGTTCTGCATCGTGCGGATCTGCACCGGCGAGGTGTGCGTGCGCAGCACCTTCGCTTCCTCACTCTCTGCCGCGTTCATATAGAACGTATCATGCATCGCGCGCGCCGGATGCGTTTCGGGCATGTTGAGCGCAGTGAAATTGTGCCACTGATCCTCGATCTCCGGCCCTTCGGCAACGGCGAAGCCCATATCGGCGAAGATTTCGGCCAGTTCGTCCATGACCTGCGAAACAGGATGCACCGAGCCCCGCGGTGCTTCGGGCGCGGGAAGCGTCATGTCGAGCCGTTCGGTCGCAAGGCGCTGGTTGAGGATCGCTGTTTCCAGCGTTTCCTTCTTGGCAGCAATGCCGTTCGCTACGGCCTCACGCAACCCGTTGATGATCGGCCCCTGAACCTGCCGTTCTTCGGGCGACATCTGGCCAAGCGTCTTCAACAGCGCAGACACGCTGCCTTGCTTGCCGAGCGCATCGATACGCACAGCTTCGAGGGCGTCGAGCGTGTCTGCCGCATCGATGGCGGCTAACAAGCTGGATTTCAGATTCTCAATTTCACTCATTATCATGATCCAACGCTAGCTTAATCCGTCACCCCGGCGGAAGCCGGGGTCCATCACCTGATTATAAGGTCAAACCGACAAGTCCGGAGTTGGATTCCGGCTTTCGCCGGAATGACGAAAGGGAGGGGTGGCCTTCCCTTACAGAGGTGGAAAGCCCAAATCTATGGCCAAGTCTTTCCAATCCGGGTTATCCTTTTCCAACAATTCAATCTTCCAGTTGCGCTTCCACTCTTTCAGCTGCTTTTCACGGACAATTGCCGTTTCCATCGTTCCGTGCAGCTCAAAATACATTAGGCGCTTTATGCCGTATCGCTTGCTAAATCCTTCGATCAAACCCTCACGATGCTGCTGTATACGTTGCATCAAATTCGAAGTGACGCCGATGTAGAGCGTGCCATATCTTCGGTTTGCAACGATGTAGACCACCGGTTGGAAATCACGCTGCATCGCCCCTCGCTCTCCTCCCATCTTCTATGCGTCACCCCGGCGGAAGCCGGGGTCCATCACCTGCGCTATCCGAATTGCAAAGACGTTTCGGAGTTGGATCCCGGCTTTCGCCGGGATGACGGTAACTGCGTATAGTCTCAGCACCGAACCTCAACGCATAAGCAAATGGGCGCGAACGGCAAGTGCCGCCCACGCCCATTTGCGCATTATTCGAAGTGGCGCTTAGGCTGCTTGCGGCAGCGCTGCCTTCGCCTGCGCAACGATGGTGCTAAAGACAGCACCTTCGTTCATCGCCAGATCGGCAAGGGTCTTGCGGTCGAGTTCGACGCCAGCCAGTTTCAAGCCATGCATGAACACGCCGTAAGTCATGCCTTCGGCACGGACGGCAGCGTTGATACGCTGAATCCAGAGAGCGCGGAAATTCCGCTTTTTAACCTTGCGGTCGCGATAGGCATATTGCCCGGCCTTTTCGACGGCCTGGCGGGCAATACGAATAGTGTTCTTGCGACGGCCGTAAAAGCCTTTTGCCTGCTCCAAGATGTTCTTGTGCTTGGCGCGGGTGGTTACACCCCTTTTGACGCGTGCCATGTCTCAGCGCTCCTTATTTCAGGCCGTAAGGCGCCCAGAGGCGCACATGGGCTACATCGGAATCGCTCAGCACGTCGGTGCCGCGGTTCTGGCGGATATATTTGCCGGAGTGGCTGATCAGGCGGTGGCGCTTACCGGCCACGCCGCACTTCACTTTTCCGGTCGCGGTGAATTTGAAGCGTTTCTTCACACCGCTTTTGGTCTTCATTTTGGGCATTTCGGTCTCCTTTTGGATGTCCGTTATGAACCTGCATGGCAGCCCTTTTCGCCAGCCTGTTCTTTCGGAAGGCGCGCGCCTAGCGGGATTCGTCCAGAATTGCAAGCCTATTAGCCCTCATTGGGCTTCGGCCCTTGCAGCACTTGAAGCGGCTGACCCAGCGCCTCAAGCCGGGCGCGTACGGCCGCCTTGCTGATCGGTCGCGGCATTTCGAGATAGGCGCGCGGCGACAGCCCCATGAAATCGCGAAAATCGCGGTTGAAATGCGCTTGGTCGTGATAGCTGCCATCGAGCACATTGGTCCATTTCAGGTGCGGATCGAGGAGACGCGGGGCAAGCGACCGCAGAAACCGTTGACGGCGCAACAGGCGTTTGGGCGGAAAACCGAAGACGCGGCGGCATAGCCGCTCGAGATACTGGCTATTGAGGCCGACATGGGCAGCAAGATCGGCGACGTCGGTAATGTCGGCATCGGCAAGCGCGGCATGCACCCGCTCTATCTCCGCTTCGCGCTCGGTCGGCGGATCGAGATCGGCAAGAAGATGCCGGTCGAAAACCGCCGCGATTTCGGCATGATCGCGCAGGTCGCGTATTTCCTTCCATATTGCGGCGAAAGGAGCAAACAGCGGATCGGTATCGACATCCTGTCCGACATTGGCGTAGCGACTGGCATCGACGCGCAGAAATTTATACCAGCCGAGCGGTAGCATCCCGATCCCCGCCATATGCGCATATCGGCAGGCGATATGCACCGCGCGGCTCGTCGGGCCGGTTACCGTGGCTTGCGCAATCGGTACGGGTGGATCGGGGACCAGACTGGCCGGAATTTCGCCCTCGAGCATGAAACGCGCGCTGGGGCCTTCCGGGTGGAGAAAATCGTCCAGGGTTGCGCCGTCGGCTGTATCGATCTTGAAGAAATAATAACTGGAAAAATAACGCCGCAGTTCGAATGCCGGCAGAATGAACTCAAAGGTGCCACTCGCAATCAATGATGGCACTCCAACGCCTCGATCACATCGTCCAGCCTTGCCGGATCGCCCAGCGCGATGACATGGCCGTCAGAACCCGCATGCAGCGGTTCCCCCTGCCAATCGCACATCATTCCCCCGGCACCTTCGACCACGGGCACAAGTGCGGCAAAGTCGTATAGCTTTAGCCCGGCCTCGACCACCAGATCGATATGACCCGAAGCCAGCAACGCGTAATTGTAGCAGTCCCCGCCGAACAGCATCCGCCGGTGCGCGGTCTTTGCTGCCAGCGCCATGAAATGCTCGCCATCATGATCGCTGAAATAATGCGGTCCGCTTGTGGCAAGCGCGGCCCCTGTCAATTCGGCGCAGCGGCGGGTCGAGGCCGATTTGCCATTAAGCGTGGTGCCATGGCCAGCGGCACCGATCCAGCGCTCGCCATTGATGCACTGATCGATCACGCCGAGCACCGGCCAGCCATCCTCCAGAAGCGCAACGAGCGTACCGAAGATCGGGCGGCCGGCCATGAAGCTGACGGTGCCGTCGATCGGATCGATCACCCAGCTGCGCCCGGACGTCCCATCCTTGGTGCCATATTCTTCCCCGACGATCGCATCGGTCGGGCATTCGCGATCGAGTATCGCACGGATCGCGGCTTCCGCCGCACGGTCGGCCTCGGTAACGGGGGAGGCATCGCCCTTGGTTTCATGCGCGAAGTCGGCGCGAAACAATGGCCGGATAACCTTTCCCGCGGCGTCGGCCAGCCGGTTGGCAAGTTCGATGTCTTTCGTTGCAACCATGGTCGTGCCCTGCCCTGCTTTTACAACCAGCGCAACATAGCATCAAAATGCGATATAGTAGATATCACCGTAGCCCTGAGCCTGTCGAAGGGCGCCTCAAATCTTGCGCTACCGCTGCTGAGCGCCCTTCGACAAGCTCAGGGCTACGGTGATGTTTCGACCTTATGTTATCGAAATTCATAAAATCAATCAAACAGGCTCGACACGCTGCTTTCATCGGCGATCCGCTTGATTGCCTCTCCCAGCAGAGGTGCAATCGGCAGGATGCGGATCTTTTCGCAATTCTGCGCGGCTTCCGATGCCAGGATCGAATCGGTGATGATCATCTTTCGAAGCGACGATTTGGCAACACGCTCGACTGCATCCCCCGAAAGCACGCCGTGGGTGATATAGGCAACGACATCGGATGCCCCCGCTGCCTTCAGCGCATCGGCTGCGTTGCAGAGCGTCCCGGCTGAATCGGCAATGTCGTCGATCAGGATGCAATAGCGATCCTTTACATCACCGATGATGTTCATCACTTCGGAAACGCCCGCCTTTTCGCGGCGCTTGTCAACGATGGCAAGCGGGGCATCGTTGATCCGCTTCGAAAGCCCGCGCGCCCGCACCACGCCGCCGACATCGGGTGAGACGACCGTGATCGGTTTGTCGGCATGGCGACTGAGGATATCGACGCTCATCACCGGGCCGGCATAGAGATTATCGGTCGGAATATCGAAAAAGCCCTGGATCTGCCCGGCATGCAGATCGACCGTCAGCACGCGGTCCGCACCCGCCTCGGTTATCAGGTTCGCAACCAGTTTGGCCGAAATCGGCGTGCGCGGACCGGGTTTGCGGTCCTGCCTGGCATAGCCGAAATAAGGCAGCACCGCCGTGATCCGCTTCGCCGATGCGCGGCGCAGCGCATCGATCATGATCAGCAATTCCATGAGGTTGTCGTTCGCCGGCCGACTGGTCGACTGGATCACGAACATATCCTCACCACGGACATTTTCATGGATCTCGACGAAAATCTCATTGTCCGCAAAACGGCGAACGCTGGCGTCGGTCAGCGGCAAGCCGAGATAGTCGGCGATGCCTTTGGCCAAAGGAAGATTACCATTGCCGGTTATAAGTTTCATCGTTGGGCCCCACCCTAGATCATCCTCGACCACTATCTTTCATCGTCACCCCGGCGGAAGCCGGGGTCCATTATCTGCGCTATCCGAATTACACAGACGCTTCGGAGTTGGATTCCGGCTTTCGCCGGAATGACGAACGAAAGGTTTGTCGATTCTGGCCGTGCTCTAGCGTTGCCTTATCAATGTGACAACGCCCTTGCTACCCAACCTTGTGGACAATAGGAAGATTGCATGACCGATACCCTCACCATCGCCCTTGCCCAGATCAATCAGCGCGTCGGCGATCTGAAAGGCAATGCCGATGCCATGCTCGAATGGCGCCGAAAATCGGCACAGAATGGGGCGGGCGCGGTCGATCTGGTGCTTTTTCCGGAACAGCAGCTGATCGGCTATCCGGCCGAGGATCTGGTGCTGAAACCCGCCTTTCAGGATGCGGCAGCGGCAGAATTGCAACGGCTGGCAGCGGCAACCGCCGATGGCGGGCCGGCGATGCTGGTGGGATCGATCCTGAAAGAGGCCGATGGGCTCTATAACATCGTCGCCCTGCTCGATGGCGGCAAGGTGGTTGCGATCCGCAAAAAGCATGAGCTGCCCAATTACGGCACCTTCGACGAGAAACGCATTTTCACCAGCGGCCCCCTGCCCGAACCGGTTGAGTTTCGCGGGGTAAAGCTGGGCCTGCCAATCTGCGAGGATGGCTGGCTGCCCACGGTCGTTTCACATCTGAAGGCCCAAGGGGCCGAATTGCTGATCTCGGTCAACGGCTCGCCCTACGAGATCGACAAGGACGACCGGCGGCTGGAACAGGTCTTTGCCGCACGTGTGGCCGAAACCGGATTGCCGCTTATCTTCCTCAACCGGGTGGGTGGGCAGGACGAACTGGTATTCGACGGTTGCTCCTTCGTATTGAACGGCGACGGTGCGGCAACGCACCGCCTGCCCGATTGGGAAGAGCATCTGCGGATTACCCGCTGGACACGGGAGGAAGCAGGCTGGATTTGCGAAGGCGGCGATCTTGTGGAGTGGGAAGACCATCCAGCCGATATCTATTCGGCGATGGTGCTGGCGCTGCGCGACTATGTCGAACGCAACCGCTTCCCCGGTGTGGTGTTGGGACTATCAGGCGGGATCGACAGCGCGATCTGCGCGGCAATCGCGGCGGATGCGTTGGGGCCGGAGCGTGTCTGGTGCGTGATGCTTCCCAGCCGTTTTACCGGCCAAATGAGCCTCGATCTGGCCAGCGAATGCGCCGGGATGATCGGCTGCAAGCTCGATACCATCCCGATTTCGCCGGCCGTCGATGCTTTTGACGCGATGTTGAGCGGCAGCTTCGCCGACAAAGACGTCGATATCACCGAAGAAAACGTCCAGTCGCGCATTCGCGGGGTGACGCTGATGGCGCTCAGCAACAAGTTCGGCCATATGCTGCTGACTACGGGCAACAAGAGCGAGATGAGCGTCGGTTATGCAACCATCTATGGCGATATGGCAGGAGGCTACAACCCGCTGAAGGATGCCTATAAGATGACGGTGTTCGCGATCTCGCGCTGGCGAAACAAGCATCGCTGCCGCATCGGTCTCGGACCCGACGGGCCGGTAATTCCGGAAGCGATCATCACCCGCCCGCCAAGTGCGGAGTTACGCCCCGACCAGAAAGACAGCGATAGCCTGCCCGAATACAGGCAACTGGATGACATCCTTTTAGGCCTGGTCGAACAAGAGCTATCGGTCGACGAAGTCACCGCCCGCGGCCATCCCCGCGAAGTGGTCGAGCGGATCGAGCGCTTGCTCTACATCGCCGAATATAAACGCCGTCAGGCGCCGCCGGGTGTGAAGCTGGGCACCCGCAATTTCGGGCGCGACCGGCGCTATCCGATCACCAACGCATTTCGCAGTGGGTAGCAAACTCAAA
>JBOFLS010000038.1:0-5135 GCA_051657985.1 Sphingorhabdus sp.
ATAGGTACTATTTGTGCATTGCACCATAGAAAATGCGCCAGTCTTTTCCGTTACGCCGATTGTCGATCCGCCGGGTGGCTGCTAGGCGACGGATATGGAAACCAAAGTCGACGCGGAACAGACCGCTATTCTCGCAAAACCCCAAGATACGCTGCCAGCAAAGGAAAGCCGCAAGCTCGGCAATCTGGCGATGATCTGGCGTTTTGCCAAAAACTATCCGCGGCAGATCGCAATTGCCCTGGCAGCCTTGCTGGTTGCGGCACTGGCGACGGTTTCGATCCCTGCCGCCTTCAAGATGATCGTGGATTTCGCCTTCGGCAATGGCGGACCCGCGCTGCCACAGGGCGCAGGGGAAATACCTGGCGGGGGCTGGTTCAGCGGCATACGCGAATTCGCGGCGACGGGCGTTGCCCAGAATATCGATCTCTATTTCGAACTGCTGCTGGGCATCGTCGTCATCCTATCGGCCGCAACGGCTGTGCGTTTCTATTTCGTCAGCTGGCTGGGCGAACGCGTGGTTGCCGATGTGCGCATTGCCGTGCAGACCAATCTCCTTCGCCTTGCCCCGCGGTTTTTCGAAGAAAACCGCCCAGCCGAGATTGCCTCACGCCTGACATCGGATACCGCAATCATCGAACAGGTCGTCGGCACCACAGTTTCGGTCGCGACACGCAATCTGCTGATCGGGATTTTCGGGATCGGCTATCTCTTTTATCTGCAGCCAAAACTGACCGCGGCACTGCTGATCGGCATTCCCATTGTGATCCTCCCGATCGTCTTTATCGGTCGCAAATTGGAAGCCGCCTCGAAGACGAGCCAGGATCGTGTGGCAGGCATCGGCACGGTCACCTCCGAAGCGCTGGGCGCGATCAAGATCGTGCAGGCTTTCGGGCAGGAAGAACGCGAACAGGCCCGCTTTGCCGATGCGGTCGAGCGCACCTTCGCAACCGCGCGGCGGCGCATCAAATTGCGCGCCGGGCTGACCGCCATCGTCATCGCGATGATCTTCGGCGCGTTGACCCTGTTGATGTGGCGCGGCGCGATCGGTGTGCAGGCAGGCGAGATCAGCGGCGGCACGATCGCAGCCTTTGTGATTGCAGGCGGCCTGGTTGCCGGCGCCTTCGGTGCGCTGACCGAGGTTTATGGCGATCTGGTGCGCGCAGCGGGCGCTTCCGCACGATTGGCCGAGCTGATCTCTGCCGAGCCCGAAATTGCGCCGCCCGCCAATCCTGTCGCCATGCCGGCCCCGCGCGGCAGCCTGGAATTCCAGAATGTCCGCTTCCGCTATCCGACACGGCCCGAGGTTGCGGCGCTTGAGGATTTCAGCCTTAAGATATCGCCCGGCGAGACGGTGGCGGTAGTTGGGCCTTCGGGTGCAGGCAAATCGACATTGTTTCAACTGGCGCAGCGTTTTTACGATCCGGAGGCCGGCACGGTGCGTATCGATGGCGTCGCGCTGACCAGCGCCGATCCGGCCGAGTTTCGCCAGCGCATGGCGCTGGTGCCGCAGGATACGGTATTGTTCGCATCGTCAGCACGGGACAATCTACGCTATGGCAACTGGCTGGCCGACGACGCCGCGATCTGGGCAGCGGCGGAACAGGCCAACGCGGCGGAGTTCATCCGCACCCTGCCCCAGGGCCTCGATACCTATCTGGGCGAAAGCGGGGCGCGCCTTTCGGGTGGGCAGCGGCAACGCATCGCCATTGCCCGCGCGCTGCTCCGCGATGCGCCGCTGCTGTTGCTCGACGAGGCGACCAGTGCCCTCGATGCCGAAAGCGAGAGGCTGGTGCAGGATGCGCTCGAACGGCTGATGGCAGGCCGAACCACGATCGTCATCGCCCACCGCTTGGCCACCGTGCGCAAGGCCGACCGGATTGTGGTGATGGATGCCGGACGCATCGTCGAGGAAGGCACGCATGATGCACTCAGCAAGGCGGGCGGGCTTTATGCGCGGCTGGCGAGTTTGCAGTTCGATGCGTGAGACCTAAACCTGCAGCGATAATGGACGATAGATTATAAGCGGCGGCTTTGTTGGGGAATCCGGAATGTCCGCTTTTGATGTAAATGTCGCGAAAGCTGACATCGTTTAAAAACCCATCAATAAGACTTCAACCCGGGATACTCCCATCGATAAGGCACCCCTGTCTCACCTAAAATACTGCGTACAAGCATAGGGAACGCGGGCTCAGCTCTGACGTCGTTGGAAAGAATCAAAACACAGCGGCCACGCTTCTCGAGGCAAACTAGGGTATTGGCCGTCGTGTCGTTGTGCCCACCTTTATACCACCCACTACCTTGCGGTCCAGAAAAGGCGATCATGCCAAGCGCCGCCGCCGCAGACGGGCGTAAGGCTGGCTCTGCCTCAGGCGCAAGCGTAGGAAATTGCTGGCTGGTGGTGATGGGGAGGGTTCCCTTTGCAAACGCTGTCCGCCATTTCGGTTTCAGCCCGTATCCCCGAGCCATTGCCGCCACCATCTTGGCCATGTCAGCAATCGTCGTATCCATAGAACCCGCTGCGCGCACGCGACTGCGTTCGTCGTGTGGTTCGACTTTGCCTTGTTCGTCCCATCCATCTGCCAGATTACCGGCAAACTCGGCCTTCCACTTCAGACTTGTCCGGGACATTCCCAACGGTTCAAAAAAGCGCCGTTGCAGTTCATTGCCTACGTCTAACCCAAGCCCTTTCTCCAGGCCAAATTGAAGCAACATTATACCCTCGCCAGAATAGGCGTAGCGCGACCCCGGCGTAAAATGGATCCGAAGCCTTTTATCTGGTTCAAGAAAAGAGAAATTGGCAAATCCGGTGGAATGGGTGAGCACAATACGAGGTGTAATGGATTTCCAGCGAGGGTCATCCTTCAGGTCGCCCCAATTCCCATAGGCGTCAAGGTTACCATATTCTGGCAATGGACGAGAAAGCATACTTGCAATTGGTGCATCAAGCATAAGCTTGTTTTCTTGCGCTAACTGCGCCGTGAGGTAGCCAAACAACGTTTTGGTGAGAGAAGCGCCATACATCACGGTGTCGACTGTTAGAGGTTCACCTCTTTCATTTCGGACGCCAAATGCCTGCACCGACTTAACGCGCCCGTTTTCAATAACGGCTATGGCAAGTCCTTTGGCGCCAGATTGCGACATCGCGCGCGTAGCTGCGGCCTTAACGATGTCATCAGGCTTTGCCGACACTCCCTGAGTTGCCATACATATCGCCAATGCCGCAGTTAAGAGATGCGCTCGCTGCATAAGTCGTTCTCCTGTCGGGGCGACCCTAGCAGGCACGCGCGTCACCGTATACAGACATGGTCTTTTCTGCCGACAAATGTCGGCTTGCACTTGTGTCTGCTTTTGGGAATCGCTTTTGATTAGCCGAACTTCCGAAAAGTTGTCGTCTCCTGCCATTGGATAAAGTCGGTTGTAAACACCAGCAGGCTTGACATTTGAAATTTGTTCACGTATTGTTCTAATGCTCTTTGACAGCCATGTGTGGCTTTGAATATCTTTTGCGTACTTAGGCATCGCCTTGTCTACGAGCGGCAGGAAATCATTGTGCCCGGATATTTTGCCGAAAAGCGTTCAGGTGAGACTTTAATGTGACTTTTCACGATCCGGTTAACGCACTATTTAGTTCAAGCTGTTGAAATATATCGACGATTTTGCAGGGTAGAAAAAATAAGCGAGCGTCGGGTACCGTGCTGAATGTGAGCAGTGAGAACTTTCGATTTAAAGCCGAAATTAAAAAAAGGGCGGCACTTATGGCCGCCCTTGAAATGTCGATTCTTGTTTATCGTATCTAGGCACCAGGCCTCGCAGCCTTGCCGAAAACGCGATATTGTTCGTTGCCGACAAAACCGAATTTGGTGATGCCGCTGCGCTTCACCACGGCCAGCGTGCGATCGACGACGTCGTACATCGCGGTCGGCGCAGGCTGGAACTGCAATTCGGGTTCCGGACTCATCGACTTGGTCTGGATCAGATATTGTTCGATCTGATCCAGCGTCGAGGGCGTGCCGTTCCACTGAATTTCATTGTTCGGCATAATGATGATCTTGTTGACCACCGGATCGATGAGATCTTCCGGCGGCGGTTCGTTATTTTGCACGGGCAGGTCGATATTGACCGCGTGCGAGACCGGCGGAACGGTGATCATCAGCATGATGAGGAGAACGAGCATGACGTCGATCAACGGCGTCGTGTTCATTTCCATCATCGGCTGGCCATCGTCCCTGCCACCACTCATTGCCATAATAGTTACTCCTTAAGCGCGTGGCTTATTTCGCCGTATCAAGAACCGGGAAGGGTGAGGATATGAAACCGACACGAGCAAAACCGGCCAACTGCATCGAATAGACGGCACCGCCAATGCAACGGTAAGGCGTGTTGATATCGCCCCGGATATGCGCTTCAGGCAACATATCAGGCGTGATCGCGCCGGCCGCAGCGGCCGCTTCGCCACCAAGCTTTTCGAATTCGTTTTTCAGATGTCTTGCAGCGCGATCGACAAGCTCGTTCGAATCGACCGGGGTAACATTCCAGTAGATACGGCATTCACCGCCCGGATGCGCTCCCTGAAATCCGGGCGCACCTGGATCGACACCATTGACATCGGTCGTCGTGACCGAAAGCAAGACATTCTCGCGCTTTGCCTTGGTCGGTTCGAACTTTTGCACCGGCAGTTGCATCTTCACCGTCTGGATGGTTACGGGAATGGCGATCAGGAAGACGATGAGCAGCACCAGCATGACGTCCACAAGCGGCGTCGTGTTGATGTCTGACATCGGGGTGTCTTCACCACCGCCTCCAGTACTCATTGCCATTTAGTTGTTCCTCTCTAATTACATGCGACCGGACAGATTGGCCCGACACATGGGAGCGGACGAAAGGGACCGACAATCTCGGCCCCTTCGGATTTCCGCATTATTTCTTGACGGCGGCGGCTGCGGGTGCAGCAGAGGCCGGACGCGCCGCAGCAGCAGCAACCGTCGGACGGACTTTGCCACCCGACGTGATATAACCCAGCACGTCGTTCGAAAAAGTCGAAAGCGCACGAGCGATCGTCTTGTTGCGCGCCTGCAGCCAGTTATAGGCAAGCACTGCGGGAACCGCGACGAACAGACCGATTGCGGTCATGATCA
>JBOFLS010000039.1:0-5002 GCA_051657985.1 Sphingorhabdus sp.
CGCGCTGCCCGTGATCGTCTTTGCCATAATGGCATTGGCCGAATGGCGATGGCCAAGGCGAGCACTGATATCGGGTCGGCGGCGGCGCTGGACCACCAACGGATCGATGCTCGCGGCCGGTCGGGCGACCGTGTGGATATTGGCCTATCTGGTCGCGGTTCCAGCCGCGGCGCTTTGGGCCCAGCATAATGGTATCGGTTTATTAAACCTGATGACGCTGCCCTTTTGGGCAAAGCTTGTGACAAGCTTCATCCTTCTCGATTTCGTAATGTGGTTGCAGCACCTGGCAACGCACCGGGTGCCTTTGCTGTGGCGGATGCATCAGGTGCACCATGCCGACCGCGATCTGGACGTAACGACGGGCTTTCGCTTTCATCCTTTTGAAATTGCGATATCGACGCTGTGGAAAGCCGCCTGCGTTGTTGCGCTTGGCGTGCCAGCCATCGTCTACCTGGCTTTCGAAGCCTGGCTTGGGGCAAACGCCCTGTTCAACCATAGCAACATCACCCTGCCACCGCGCGTCGAACGCGGACTACGGCGCTTTCTGGTAACGCCGGGGATGCACCTTGTGCACCACAGCACGATCCCCACCGAACAGCAAAGCAATTACGGTTTTGCACTGACGATCTGGGATCGGTTGTTCGGCACCTATAAGCCAGTATCGGCGCTGGGCCATGAGGCGCAGACGATTGGGCTTTCGAAAGTGCATGATGATAGGGCGCAGCAGATTGGATATAGTTTAGGGATGCCGTTTCGAAAGCTGTAAAATTCAGTGCGTCATTTTGACTCAAATTGTTTCACCCAAAGAACCAAAGCACTAAAGATGTTGCTTGCTGCCGAAAGCAGATTTCTAAATTATAAGATGTGCAACCGTTAGGGACTATTGAGAGTAAAACTAATTATGATTTTTACAATCACTTCGTCATTCCCGCGAAGGCGGGAATGACGAAGTTTGTTTTTAAATATCTTTGGTTATTGAACCTCAACGCCACCTAGAGATTTAAAATGCGCTGTGCGCAAGCGCTGACCTCTTTGGTGCTTTGGGTGATATAAAAATTCTAAATACCGTCGTTCCCGGAGTTCACGACGACTCCCCCCACCCTTCATCGACCATCATCTCCGGGTCGGCGATCGCCATCAAACGCCGCATCGCGCAGCAGGCGAGCCGCTGTACCTCAACCTTGCGCCGAGCGGCGGCGATTGGAACCAAAGCGGCTGGGCGGATAATCTCTGCGCCGTAAGCATCGGCAACGATCAACCCGGTGCGCTCGGGTAGGAACGCCTCCCCCTCGATCGGTGCATAATCGAACCCCGCCGGCACAGCCCAGAAATAACGGTCGCAATAATCGAGATATTCGGGCCATTTCTGATCGCCCAAAAGATCGCCGCGCGCGCATTTGATCTCGACGATGATCACCTCGCCCTTCGCATTGAGCCCCATCAAGTCGGCACGCCGATTGTTGCGCAACGATACTTCGGGCTGCACCATGATCTGGTTTTTCAGGAATAACCGGCTAACGCCGCGCGCCACTGCTGCCGAATCGATCTGTATGGGTATCGCCTTGCTTGCCATATCCGCTTGCTAGAACGAAGCGCGAACAAGATAAAGCCTCTTTTGCGTCTTGGCAGATATCCCGCACGCCGATAGGGTCATGCGCATGACCGACAAGACCATTGCCGAACAGGCCGCAGAGGCGGGTGGGTTCGATCCGAAGCTGGCGATCCAGTTCATGGGCAAGATGGGCCATGGCGGCTTTCTGGGCATGGATTATATCGACCATGGCGAAGATTGGGTTGAGCTGGCAATCGACTGGCGCGACGATCTGGTGGGCGACCCTGCAACCGGAGTGCTTGCCTCTGCCGTCGTCATCAGCCTGATGGACAATGCGACCAGTATGGCGATCTGGACGAAACTGCAGGAATTTCGTCCGCAGGTGACGATGGACCTGCGCGTCGATTATCTGCGCCCGTCCCCCAAGGGCGCACGCGTTTTCGGAAGGGGATATTGTTATCACCTGACGCACAGCATAGGTTTTGTTCGCGGCATTGCGCATAATGGCGATGCGGATCAGCCACTGGCGCATGTCAGCGGTACATTCATTCGCGTAGGGGACAGGATCGGATGACTGCCCAACTCCCCCCTTATGCCCGCGCGCTGGATATGACGATTGTCGGCTTGCACGAAGGTGCGCCACTTATAGAGATGCCCTTTGCGGGCAAAGTGCAAGGCCGCCCGGGCTTTCTGCATGGTGGCGCGATTTCAGGCTTGCTGGAAATGGCGGCAGTCGCCGCAATCCAGCACGCTTTGCATGAACGGGGCGATACCGCCAGTTTCAAGCAGGTCAATGTCACCATCGATTTCATGCGCGGCGGGCTGAGCCAGACAACATTCGCCGCCGGCCATGTCACCCGCCTGGGCCGCACGATGGCCAATGTCGAGGCGCGCGCCTGGCAGGACAATCCCGAAAAGCCGATCACGCTTGCCTATCTGCATTATTTGCTGAAGCGCGGGTAACAACAGCCCTTTTTCCTGAAAGGAAAATCAAGCCTCGCCGTGCGTTTCCACCAGTGCCGCTGCTAAGGCTTCTTCGGGCGTCTTTCCGCCCCAAATGATGAACTGGAACACCGGATAGAAACGCTCGCATTCGTCGATTGCGACATCGATGATCGTTTGTGCCTGATCGACGCCAAGCAATCCATTGGGCGGAAGCAGGCTGCCATGACGGAAAAGCAGCAGGCCATTGGACGACCACAGATCGAAATGGCCGATCCATAGCTGTTCGTTGATTAGACCTAGAGCGCGATAGATGGCATCGCGCTTGTCGCTGGGCACGGTAACATCGGGCATTACCAACAATTGAAGCGCATTATCCTCCTCGCGCCAGATTGCGCGGATCTGATAGCTTGTCCAGCTGCCCTTGAATTCAGCCGTAACCTCTTCATCGCTGATCGGCTCATGGTCCCAACCGCGCGCTTCGAAAAGCGCGGCAAGCATGTCCAGCGGCGCTGTTTCTTCGCGCTCGAACTCGGTGAAGTCTTCTTCGCTGTCGCGCATTACGGCCCTGCTGCTTTGTTGTAGGCTGATAAATGCCCGTCACGGGACTCGCGCGCAATGGGGCATGCGCAGCTAGAGCGCATTAGTCTGTGGGCGGTTTGTGGATAAGGCGCGATGCGGCTTATTCGCTGTAGGGCGCTTTTTTTCGTGCAGCGGGCTTGGCTCCCGCCTCAAGCGCCTCGACACGGGCCTTCAATTCTTCCGCTTCGGCACGGGCGGTTGCGGCCATTTGCTTCACCGCTTCAAATTCTTCACGACTGACAAGGTCCATCCCCGCAACCCATTCGCGCGCGCGTTCCTTGAAACCGGCCTCGGCCTCGCGGCCCATTCCTGCGACCGTTCCGGCAACGCCGTTCAGAAGTTTGGAAAGATCGTCGAAGATACGTTTTTCGCTTTGCATGGCCCTAGCCTCCGATTTGCGAGGTTGCTGCAGGGACATATAGGCGCTCCGCCTCGGGGTTCAATCGATCGATTTGGTAATTGAGAATGGCAGCAAAGCTGAGCCAGGCGAGATAAGGCACCATCAACCATGCGGCAAGCGCACGGACGCGGCCGAAAACAAGCGTTGTCGCAAAGGCCGCGATCCAGATTGCAAGCAGCAGATAGAAAGCAGCGGTAACCTCGTGCCGCCCAAAAAAGAGGGGGGACCAGAATAGGTTGAGCGCCAACTGCACGATGAAGAGTCCAATCGCCAACCCGCGCAGCCTGGCTCCGCGGGCATTGAGAATGATCGCGAAGGCGATACCCATTAAAAGATAAAGGATCGGCCACACAACCCCAAAGGCCCAGCCGGGCGGCTGCGCAGCGGGTTTCACCAATTCGGCAAACCAGCTGTTACCCTCGCCCGATCCGGAAACGCGCCCGGATAGGAAACCGAGCAACATGATCGTCGGAACGGTAAACAGCGCCCAGCGCAATAACGACATCCGCAATTGGGAGGGCGATGCAAGCTGGCTCATTCAATTCCCTTCGATTGATTGAACTATAATGAAGCTACATAAACCCGTAGTGCTGAGCCTGTCGAAGCACGCCTATCAGTAAAGCGCCCTTCGACAGGCTCAGGGCTACGGTGATGTTTTCAATCGACATCATCACAGTCCGAGATTCGTTCATCCAAAAAGTCTTAAGCGACGATTATGAAAACGACAAGGCCGCCTGCTGTGTTCCAGCAGACGGCCCTGTCCTATTTTCAAACGGTTGCGTGTGATTTATGCCTTACGGCTGCCCGTCAGCGGCATCGAGCCGAATGCACCGGCCTTTACCTCGCCCGTCAAGCTGTCGCCATCGACCGTCGCGGTGCAATCGAGCGTCATCGGCATCGGCACCGTCATGTCCATTTTCCAGGCAAGCGTGTTGCCGTCAACGGTGCCGCTGGGAATATCCATCGAACCCAGGCTGCCGGCCATCTTGCCTGAAAAGCTGCCGCCGTCGCTGTTGATCGTCAGCACCGATTTCTGATCGCCCATCGGGCTTTTAACGGTCACATCCCAATCGCCGTCTACTGCTGCCATTTTTTGTCTCCTGAATTATAAGGGGGGGTTATCAGTTCGCACTGGCCGGTGCAGGCTTAGCAGAGTCGCCTTGCATTTCAATCGGCAATCCGACCGCCTCAAGCTGAGGCCTCACCTTGGCGGCATCGCCGACGACAACCCAGGTCATTTTACCCAGATCGACCTTTTCCTTGAACGCAGCCGCCATCGCTTCCGGGGTCATCGCCTGATATTTGCCTGCAAGTTTTTCGGCATAATCGAACGGGCGCTTGAACAGCGCGTCGGAACGCATCTGGTTGAGCACAGCCGACGATTGTTCAAAGCTGCCGGGCAGTTCGAGCGTATTGCTCGTTACCGTACTGTCGCGCTCTTCCCTGCTGATCGGCTTTGCACCCGTTATGTCCTTTGCCTGATCGAGCAAGGCCTTCAGCGACGGCCCCGTCTGGTTTGTCTGAAC
>JBOFLS010000040.1:0-3752 GCA_051657985.1 Sphingorhabdus sp.
CCGAAGGGGCGGGCCCCTTTTGGCCGATTGCTGCGTCATTCGTCGGTTACTATGCATCAGCATGGCCCCCTCCTCATTCCTTGCACTCGGCCAAAATCGGCTCCGTCGTGCCGTGCAAATGTGATCGAATAAGGGTCTAAGATGTTGGTTTAAAACGAGAATGCAGACCATGGATTCCCGCTTTCGCGGGAATGACAAGAGCGTGTGGCAATGGCCTTAACCCTCCGCCTTCTTTTCCAGCCGGAATTTGTGCAGCAAAGGCTCGGTATAGCCGCTCGGCTGGGCCACACCCTCATAGACCAGCGCGCGCGCCGCCTTTAGCGCGATACTGTCCCCTGCCAGCTTCTCGTAAAGCGGATCACCCGCATTTTGCGCATCGACCTTGGCTGCCATTTTTTCGAAAGCGGCGTTGACCTGCTCCGGCGTGCAGACACCGTGGAGCAGCCAGTTGGCGATGTGCTGCGACGAAATGCGCAGCGTCGCGCGGTCTTCCATCAAACCGATATCGTGGATGTCGGGTACCTTCGAGCAGCCGATACCCTGATCGATCCAACGGACGACATAACCGAGAATGCCTTGTGCGTTATTCTCCAGTTCCTCACGAACATCTTGATCGGACCAGTTATGGCCGCGAGGCGCAACGGGAATGGTGAGAAGAGCCTCGAGCGAGGGCATTTCCCTACCCATCAGTTCCTTCTGCACCTCGAAAACATCGACTATATGATAGTGCATTGCATGCAGCGTCGCGGCCGTCGGCGAAGGCACCCAGGCGGTATTTGCGCCCGATTTGAGGTGGCCGATCTTTTGCGTCATCATGTCGCGCATCAGATCGGGCATGGCCCACATGCCCTTGCCGATCTGCGCCTTGCCCGAAAGCCCGCAGGCAAGACCGATCTGCACGTTGCGTGCTTCATAGGCCTGAATCCAGCCACTGGTTTTCATGTCGGCTTTGCGGATCATCGGGCCTGCCTGCATTGCCGTATGCATCTCGTCGCCGGTACGGTCGAGGAAGCCGGTGTTTATGAAAACGACCCGGTCCTTCACTGCGTAGATACAGGCGGCTAGATTGGCGCTGGTGCGACGCTCCTCGTCCATCACACCAACCTTGATCGTATGGCGATCAAGACCCAGCACATCCTCGACCGCGTTGAACAGATCGTTGGTAAAGGCGCATTCTTCGGGCCCGTGCTGCTTGGGCTTGACGATATAGATGCTGCCCGCCCGGCTGTTACGATATTTGCCGAGGCCCAGCAGGTCGTGCATTGCGCATAGCGAGGTAAACAGCGCATCCAGTATGCCTTCGGGCGCCTCCGAACCATCGGGCAGACGGACCGCCGGGTTGGTCATCAGATGGCCGACATTGCGCACGAACATCACCGACCGGCCGTGGAGCAATTGGTCATCCCATTGCCGATCGGGTTCCAAGGCGCGGGTCATCGCCTTGCCGCTCTTGTCGAAACTGGCGGTCAGATCGCCGCGCATCAGGCCAAGCCAGTTGGTATAACCCTTAACCTTGTCTTCGGCATCGACCGCGGCGACTGAATCCTCGAGATCGATGATCGTGGTCAGCGCAGCTTCCAGGATGATGTCGGCAATGCCCGCCTTATCCATCTTGCCGATAGGATGCGCAGGATCGATGACGATTTCGATGCCAAGCCCATTGTTGCGCAGCAAGATATCGTTACCGCGGCGCAGGATCGGAACGGCCGGATCGGCCAGCGTCAAATCGCCCCCGTCCCAATCCACCCAACTGCCATCGGCAAGCGGGACGGTTCGATCGAGAAAATCCCGAACATAGGCGACTACCGCCATGCCTCGCGCTTCATCATAGCCGCCCGGCTTGGGTGCCGGGGCATCGAGAACGTCGGTACCGTACAGCGCGTCGTACAGGCTTCCCCAGCGCGCATTGGCTGCATTCAGAACGAAACGATCGTTGAGCGCTGGCACGACCAGCTGCGGCCCCGCCATCGTCGCGATCTCAGCATCGACATTTTGCGTGCCGATTTTGAAGCCTGCGGGTTCGGCAACGAGATAGCCGATTTCGGTCAGGAAGGTCTCGTACGCAGCCATATCGGCAATCGGCCCGGAATTGGTCTTGTGCCATGTATCGAGCTTGGCTTGGATATCATCGCGCTTGGCCAGCAGCCTGCGATTGCGCGGGACGAAGCGCGTCAGAATATCCGTTAGTCCTTGCCAAAGCCTATCGGGTTCCAGTCCGGTTCCGGCCAAAGCTTTGTCTTCGACGAATTGCACCAGTTCCTCTGCAACTTGCAGCCCGGCGCGGCTTTGATATTTGGTCATTTTCTGGCTCCAATGGGATCAATGGCGCCTGGGGAGAGTTTTGTTATGCGTACTCCCTAGCGAGACTTTGTGCGGTGCAAAAGCAATAAATTACTGATAGGCATTTTGAATGAAACTGAACAAGCATCTTGTCGAAAAGCCTTGGGGGCGCACCGATGTTCCCTTAATTTTTGGCGATGTAGAGGGACGGCCTATCGGCGAGGTCTGGTATCAGGCTCCTGACGATGCGGGGCTTCCTCTCTTGGTCAAATGGCTGTTCACTTCGGAAAAGCTATCAATTCAGGTGCATCCCAATGACGCGCAGGCACAGGAACGCGGGCAGCCCTCGGGCAAGGAAGAATGCTGGTATATCGTCGATGCCGAACCAGATGCGGTTCTGGGCATGGGCACCATCCGGCCGTTGAGTGCCGAGGAATTGCGAAGCGCCTCTCTATCCGGGGATATCGAGACATTGATGGACTGGAAGCCGGTACGACCCGGCGACTATTTCTACATTCCCGCAGGCACGGTGCACGCGATCGGCGCCGGCATCACCTTGGTGGAGGTGCAGCAATATGCCGACATCACCTACCGGCTTTACGATTACGGCCGCCCGCGCGAACTGCATCTGGATTATGGGGTCGCGGTCTCGAACGCCAAACCTTATGCCGATCCGCGCAGCGGACATGCAAAAGGCAATATCGAAATGGTCGAAGGCCCGCATTTCTGGCTTCGTCATGTAACCGACACAGCCGCGCTTGTGGCAGAGGACCGCCCGGGCCCTTATTGGCTTATTCCCCTGTCGGGTGAAATCCGCTTTGCGGATGAGAGTTTGCAAAAGGGCGATTGCCTGATAGTCGACAAGCTTGATCCGTTAAAACTTTCTCCCTCGTCTGCGCTGCTTGCGGCGGGAATTGCGACCGTCTGAGCGTATTATTCCTATATTAGTGCTTTTTGATGATTGATCGGCTCTACCGATTTGCTAATCAGCCTGCGGGAATTGAATCACGGGTCGTAACCGTCGGGTAAGAGGGTTTATAAACATGGAAGCCAGAATATTGGCTGCGCTGGTGCTGATTGCGATGATGATCGTTGGCGGTGGCTGGTTCATCTTGCGCAAAATCGGCGAGAAGCGGGCTTTCGAGTATCGCCAGTCGGGCCGGGGCAAAGATTCTAGCAAGCGGTAGTTGTAGTTGCATCAACCCGACGGGTATTTTTCGAATATATAGGCAAGCGAGCGCTGGCACAGCTCTTCCAACACCGGTTCGTCAATATCTGCAAGCTTCTTCACATAAAGGCAGGACTTGCCGGTCTTGTGCTTGCCAAGCCTTGCCATCAATTTCGATTGCCCTTTGAAGCCATCGAACAAATATAACACGATCTGGCCCCGGCGCGGCGAGAAACCGATGCGGCACATCTCGCCTTTTCGTCCACTGTCATAGCTGTAGAAATAGCTGCCGAAACCGATAATC
>JBOFLS010000041.1:0-14803 GCA_051657985.1 Sphingorhabdus sp.
CCGCCCGGCTCGCCCGCGTGGTGGTATCACCAGGGCATTCGCTGTCTTACAAGATCGAGCGCGAGACCAAGTTCCGCGATACGGTGGTCACGCTCCTCATCGATAATAGCGGTTCGATGCGCGGCCGCCCGATCAGCATCGCGGCGATCAGCGCCGATATTCTTGCGCGCACGCTCGAACGCTGCGGGGTCAAGACCGAGATTTTGGGCTTCACCACCCGCGCCTGGAAGGGTGGGCAAGCGCGTGAGGATTGGCTGGCGGCCGGCCGCCCCGCCATGCCCGGCCGCCTCAACGACCTGCGCCATATCGTCTACAAAAAGGCCGACCAACCCTGGCGCCACGCGCGCCGCAATCTGGGCCTGATGATGCGCGAAGGGCTGCTCAAGGAAAATATCGATGGCGAAGCGCTACTCTGGGCGCACAACCGCCTCATTGGGCGGCCCGAAGACCGGCGTATCTTGATGGTCATTTCCGACGGCGCGCCGGTCGACGATTCGACGTTGTCGGTCAATCATGGCGGCTATCTGGAACAGCATTTACGCAAGGTGATCGAAATGATCGAAGGCCGATCCCCTGTGCAGCTGATCGCCATCGGAATCGGCCATGACGTAACCCGCTACTATCGCCGCGCGGTTACTATCATGGATGCCGAACAACTGGGCGGGACGATGATCGAGCAGCTGGCCGGGTTGTTTGATGAGGAGTGAGAAAACGGCGACCCGAAGTCTGCCTAAACACATAAGCATTTCAAAACACCCGTTCGTCCTGAGTAGCCCTGAAGTCGAAGGCTGAAGGGCGTATCGAAGGATGCTTCGATACGGCACTTTGCCTCCGGCTCAGCACCTACTCAGCACGAACGGAAAAATGAAAGCACTGCTTACCACCGATCATGATGCCGCCGCCAATGGCGCTTTTTCCAATAACGTTTGTGTGGGCGGTAATAGGGATCGTAATAATAGCGCGGCCGATAGCGATAGCGTGGCTGGTAGTAGTAATGATATGGTCTATACCGTGGGCGGTAATAGACCGGTTCGTAATAGACTGGCCGGTAATAAGGATCGTAATAACCGCCATAATAGCCCGGCGACCCGATACTGAAAGTGACACTGGTGCGTACCCGGTCACGATGCGCTTCGGCTGGTGCGCTCACGGCAACGGCCCCGAGCAAACCCAGCGCAATCAAGGCTTGTCTGATCATCGTCTTGCTCCACCTTAACGATAGTCGATGCCCCTGGACTCGGAGTTACGTTAACCATGCTTAGCCTTGGCTGAATAAGCAGCGCATGACTTGTCAATCATATCAAATATGATAAAGTAGGATCATGGCAAAACTCGAACGCATTACCGTAACCATGCCCGAAGAAATGGCCGCAAAAATGCGCGCCGCCGTCGAAGCGGGTGAATATGCCACCACCAGCGAGATCGTGCGCGAGGCTTTGCGCGACTGGAACGATCTGCAGGAGCGGCGCGAGCTGGCGCTTGAACGACTGCGTAGCCTTATTCAAGAAGGCGTGGACAGCGAAGCATTGGACGGTAAAACAGTATTGGCAGAACTCCGCGCCAAATATCGGATCGATTGATTTTGGATGTATCAGATAATTATCAGGCGTATTGCCGCTGCCGACATCGATGATATTGCCGCCTATATCAGGCAGGATAATCCGTCTCGCGCGCAGAGTTTTACGGAAGAGATCAGCGAGAAAATCGCGATAATTGCTGAACGCCCGCTAAGCTTTCCAGCCCGTGATGATCTGGTTCAGGATCTGCGAGCTGCACATATCGGTAGCTATCTGATTTTCTTTTTTGTCAGTGGTTCTTCGATCGATATCGTACGCGTCGTTCATGGCGCGCGTGAACTTAGCAATCTGTTTTAGGGGCAAGCAAGTGAACGTTTCCGAAGCCGTTGCCACCCGCCGTTCAGTGCGCGAATATCTGGACAAGCCTGTTGATCGAGCGGTGCTGGAACGCATCCTTGAGAAAGCGCAAAATGCGCCGTCGGGCGGTAATACGCAACCTTGGAATGCCCATATCCTGACCGGCGAACCGCTGCAAAAATTGCTGGCAACAACCGCCGAGGTGCTTCCCCAAGGGCCAGCCGCGCACAAGCCCGAATATCATATCTACCCGCCCGAGCTCGACGGCGTTTACAACCAGCGCCGCTTTGGCGTGGGCGAAGCCCTTTATGCCGCGCTCGAAATCCCGCGTGAGAACAAGATGGCGCGGCTGATGTGGTTTGCCAAAAATTTCCGCGCCTTTGATGCGCCGATCCTGATGCTGATCCACACCCCGCGCTATATGGGCCCGCCGCAATGGTCGGATATCGGCATGTGGTTGCAAACCGTCGCCCTGCTGCTGCGTGAGGAGGGGCTGGACTGCTGTTTCCAGGAAGCCTGGGCGATCTATACGCCGCAAATAAGGGCCTGTGTCGATATCCCCGACGATCATATCTTTTTTTGCGGGATGGCTATCGGCTATCGTGACCCCGACGCAGCGGTAAACAGCTTCAAGGTACCAAGGGCGCCGCTGGATGAGGTGATCCGCTGGGACGGGTTCTAAAAAGACTTTCCTACAAGGTGTAATTCGGCCTAACTGGAATGATGATATTTTTGGTCGCAACACAACCTGGCCACCGCTTCCACATTCCGCCCTTCCAACCGGCCCGGCATTGCAACCAAAAATATGTCAACTTGCACGCAATTTCAGGCTTTTTTGAAATTCAATGATCGACCTTAAACTCTTCAACAGCCTTACCCGCAGCATCGAGACTTTTCAGCCCGTCCACGCGAATGAGGCGCGTGTCTACAGCTGCGGGCCGACGGTCTATAACTACCAACATATCGGCAATATGCGCGCCTATGTCTTTGCCGACACGCTGGGCCGGGTGCTGAGTTACAAGGGTTACAAGCTGACCCATGTAATCAACATCACCGATGTCGGCCATCTGACCTCCGACGCCGATGCGGGTGAGGACAAGATGGAGAAGATGGCGGCCAGCCAAGGCAAGAGCGCCTGGGATATCGCGGCCTATTACCAGGCGGATTTCGAACGCGATCTGGAGCGTTTGAACATCCGCAAGCCTGCCCACCCCAAAGCCACCGAATATGTCGATGCGATGATCGAGTGGGGCAAGGAAATTGCCGACAAGCACTGCTATGAGCTCGACAGCGGCCTCTATTTCGACGTCTCGACCGTCCCCGAATATGGCCGCCTTGCCCGTGCCGTTACCGAGGATGGTGAGGCCCGGATCGAGGAAGTCGATGGCAAGCGTAACAAGGCCGATTTTGCGATCTGGCGCAAGACGCCACCAGGCGAAACACGGCAGATGGAATGGGACTCGCCCTGGGGGCGCGGCGCGCCCGGCTGGCATCTGGAATGCTCGGTGATGTCAAAGGCGCTGCTCGGCATGCCGTTCGATATCCACACCGGCGGCATCGATCACCGCGAGATCCACCACCCCAATGAGATCGCGCAAAACCAGGCGCATGAGTGCTCGGCGGATACCGGTGCGCGCATCTGGATGCACAATAATTTCCTGGTCGAACGCAGCGGCAAGATGTCGAAATCGTCGGGTGAGTTCCTGCGGCTGCAACTGCTGATCGACAAAGGCTTCCACCCCCTGGCCTACCGTCTGATGTGCCTGCAGGCGCATTACCGGAGCGAGCTGGAGTTTAGTTGGGAGGGGTTGCAGGCGGCGTTTGTAAGGCTGAAGCGGATGATGATGGCTGTCACCAACCTCAAGGCTCGTCATGCTGAACTTGGTTCAGCATCCATCGCGCCAAACGCCCCTGCGGTTGAGGCGGAGAAATGGACCCTGAAACAAGTTCAGGGTGACGATCTCTATTGGGATATCCAGAATCGAGAGGTGGTTCTTGAATTTGACGAAAGAGTCTCGGGAGATTTGAACACTGCGATGGCTTTGACGATATTGGAGGGCGTCCTTAGTTCAAAGCAAGTCGATCCAACTGCGAGACTGAAGATGGCCGATTTCATGGACTCAGTTTTGGGTTTGCAGCTACTCAAACTTGAGCGCACCGACCTCCGCATCCGCCCCAAAGCCGCGCAGCTCACCGAAGCCGAAATCGAAGCCGCCCTTGCCAAGCGCAAGGAAGCGCGAGCGAACAAGGACTTCGTGCAGTCAGACCGCATCCGCGACGATCTGATCGCCAAGGGAGTCGAGGTGATGGACGGCGATCCGCTTGGCTGGGACTGGAAGCTGGATGTTTGACTTTCTCCGGTCCGTTCGCCTCGAGCGAAGACGAGAGGCCGAAAGATGGCACGCTGCGGCCCGGTGTCTCGTCTTTGCTCGGCACGAACGGACTGGCAGGAGTATCTTTGGATGACCATGACCAAAACCAAATTCGTCGCCGCCGGCCTCGTCCGTCCGCTGATCGAGCCCCGCCTGCCGGATTGGGTCGAACCGCTTTGGTTCATGTCGAAGGAAGAGGCCCTCGCGCTTGCCCCGCAGGCCGAAATCGGCTGGTTCGACATGTATGACAAAGCCGATATGGCTGCCGTGATCAGCGCTGCTACAAGCATGAAATGGCTGAACTCGATCTATGCCGGTGTCGACGGCATGCCCCTTGCCGAATTGAAGGAACGCGGCACGATAGTCACCAATGGCACGGGGATCAACGCGATCACTATTGCCGAATATGTCGTGATGGGGATGCTGGCGGTCGCCAAGGGTTACCGCGATGTGGTGCGTGCGCAAGAACGCCATGAATGGCTGCTTGACAGCCCCGGCAAGGTCGAACTGTACGGATCGAAAGCCCTCCTCCTCGGCTATGGCGCGATCGGCAAGCTGATCGAGGAACGGCTGAAGGCGTTCAACGTCGACATCACCATTGTCCGCCGCACACCCGGACCAAATAGTCTTGCGCCCGATGCCTGGCGGGCGCGGCTGGGCAAGTTCGACTGGGTGATCCTTGCCGTCCCCGCCACGCCTGAAACCGATAATATGATCGGTGCAAACGAACTGGCAGCGATGAAGCAAAGCGCAGTCCTGATTAACATCGCGCGCGGATCGGTCGTCGATCAGGATGCACTGGTAAAAGCGTTGCAGGATAAGCGGATCGAGGCGGCCTTTCTTGACGTCACGACCCCCGAGCCGCTGCCAGCCGACCATCCTTTATGGAGCCTTGATAATGCGCACATTACGATGCACCTGTCCGGTCGTGCGCAGGACAAGATGTTCGTGCGCTCGGCAGAGCGTTTTCTTGAAAATCTGGAGCGGTATCGAAAGGGCGAACGCCCTGAACCGCTCGTCAATCTCGACCTGGGGTATTGACCATGGCCCATAACCCCGCCGAAATCTGGCATAAAGTCGCTTTGTCGAAAGACCCTGTGGCCATATCCGCCATCCTGCACGATGATTGCATATTCGAAAGCCCGGTCGTCCATACCCCACAGCGGGGTAAAGCCATTACCGCCGCTTATCTGGCAGCGGCAGGCCAGACGCTTGGCAATGACAGCTTTCGCTATGTCGGCGAATGGCACTGCGAGAAAAGCGCCATTCTGGAATTTACGACCGAGATCGATGGCATCCAGATCAACGGCATCGACATGATCCGTTGCAACGACGATGGCCTGATCACCCATTTCAAAGTAATGGTCCGCCCCTTGAAGGCCGTGCAAATGGTCCATCAGAAAATGTCTGAGATGCTGGAGCGGATGAAGGCCTGACCATGCTCTTTAATGATATCAGCTTATACCCTTCGCCCTTAGACTCGGGTGATATTGGATTGATTCATTCCCCGTTCGTCCTGAGTAGTCCTGAAGCCGAAGGCTGAAGGGCGTATCGAAGGGTTCTGCGATACAGCCTCAGCCTATGGCTTACTCAGAATGAACGGACAATGTGATGTAATTTAGCATACAGGCAAAAGCCTGAGTTGAAATTCCAGTCAGCAATGCTATCTAGGGGCTGTTCCGGGCCCCTCTGGCGCGCGTGGCGACGTGCGTGATGTCGGAATAGAAATCCGAAAGCACATACGCAGTGCAAATTCCGTCCCCAAGGACGGATTGGACAAATGGGCCTGGAGTTTTAATAATGGAATTTCTGTTTATGGACTGGCTTACGAAGCCCGTCTGGATGTGGCTTGCCTTTATCGGCATAGTCATCACTCTGCTTGTAGTCGACCTTGGCGTGCTGCACCGCGAACAGCGCGAAATCGAGGTCAGGGAGTCGCTGATCCTCTCCGCCGTCTATATCACACTCGGCCTTGCCTTTGGCGGCTGGGTCTGGTGGTATATGGGCGAAACCGCGGGCATGCAGTATGTGACGGGCTTCGTCATCGAGAAGAGCCTGGCGATGGACAATGTCTTCGTCATTGCGATGATCTTCACCTATTTCTCCGTCCCGCGGCTGTATCAGCACCGCGTGCTTTTCTGGGGCATTTTAGGCGTGATTGTATTGCGTGCGATCATGATCGGGCTTGGTGCAACGATCGTCTCTCAGGCAAGCTGGGTGCTGTATGTTTTTGCAGTCTTCCTGATCATCACCGGCATACAAATGTGGCGAAATGCAGAGAAAAGTTACGATGTCTCTGCAAACCCCGTGCTGAAATTCGTCCGGCGGCGTTTCAACGTTACTGACGAACTGCATGCCGAGAAATTTTGGGTGAAGCTTCCCGATCCGAAACAGGAAGGCAAACTTGCCTGGTTCATGACGCCGCTGTTCCTGGCGCTGATCATGATCGAGATCGTCGATCTGGTATTCGCGGTCGACAGCGTGCCTGCGATTTTTGCTATCACCACCGATCCGTTCATCGTCTACACGTCGAACATCTTTGCGATCCTCGGACTGCGTGCGCTCTACTTTGCGCTTGCCGCGCTGGTGCATCGCTTCAAATATCTGAAATATGCACTTGCCGTCTTGCTGGTGTTCATTGGTTCGAAGATCTTCGTTGCCGATCTGCTGGGCATCGGCAAAATTCCGCCGCCGATCTCGCTTGGCATCACCTTTGCCATATTGGCGGCGGGCATATTCTGGTCGCTTTACAAAACACGCAACCAACCTGCGGTTGCTACAGGGAGTTGATAAATGGAGTTTCTGACTGGTTTATGGCTTGGAACGCCGGTCTGGTTCTGGCTTACGTTCTTTGCTCTGGTCGTGGCGCTGACGGCGTTCGACCTGGGTGTGCTGCACAAGGAAGACAAGGAAATGGGAATAGCCGAGAGCCTCAAGCTCTCGGTCTTTTACATCAGTATTGCCTTGCTGTTCGGAATCTGGGTCTGGATGGAAAAGGGTGCGCAGTCCGGTATGGAGTATTATACCGGCTTTTTCATTGAGAAAGCGCTATCGATCGACAATGTCTTCGTGATCAGCCTAATTTTTGGTTATTTCGCTATCCCGCGTAAGTATCAGTATCGCGCTCTTCTCTGGGGCATTATCGGAGTTATCGTCCTACGTGGAATTATGATTGGCGTGGGTGCGGCCGTTGTCCAGCAATATTACTGGGTCCTGTGGCTATTCGCAGCATTCCTCGTTTTTACAGGTATAAGGATGCTCTTTACCGGCGAACAGCAAATGGACGTCGCCAAAAACCCGGTCGTCAAGTTCATGAACAAGCATTTCCGCGTCACCAACGAACTGCATGGGCAAAAATTCCTTGTGAAGGTGCAGGATGCGAAAACCGGAAAGATCGTTCGTGCGATGACGCCGCTTTTGGTGGCGCTGATTGTGATCAATATCGCCGACCTGATTTTTGCGGTCGATAGCGTGCCGGCCATTTTTGCGATCACCACCGATACGTTCATCGTTTATACGTCGAACATTATGGCAATCCTCGGGCTCCGCGCGCTGTATTTCGCTTTGGCAGCGATGGTGCACCGGTTTCATTACCTCAAATATGCGCTGGCGCTTGTGCTGGTGTTCATCGGATCGAAGATCTTCGTCGCCGATTTCCTTCTCGACGGGGATAAATTTCCGCCGGTCGTCAGCCTTGCGGTGACCTTCGCCTTGATCCTTGGCGGTATATTCTATTCGCTATGGAAAACGAAAAACGAGGGCGATGAAGCGCCTGTCTAAGAATTTTTCTTAACCAGAACCCTGCATTCTTGGAGAAGAATGCAGGGTTTCTTTTGCGACTGAAAGCAGAAAGGCCTTGTGCGCCTCGCTTCATTTCCCCAAATTACAGACATGATTATAGAAACCGAAACAACGCCTAACCCGGCAACGATCAAATTCCTGCCTGGCCATAGTGTAATGGATGCCGGAACACGGGATTTTGCTGATCCCGAAGAGGCGGAGGCTTCGCCCCTAGCGCAAGCGCTGTTCGATCTGGGCGACGTATCAGGCGTGTTTTTCGGGCGCGATTTTATTTCGGTCACGGCGGCCCCCGGTGTCAGTTGGGTCGATCTCAAGCCCGATGTGCTTTCGATCCTGCTCGATCATTTCAGCGCCGGCATGCCGCTGTTCCACGCACCCCGCGCAGGCTTTTCGGTTCCTGCCGCCAATGAGGAATATCCGTTGGATGACCCAGCCGATGCCGAGATTGTCGATCAGATAAAGGAACTTATCGAAACCCGCGTACGCCCTGCGGTTGCAAACGATGGCGGCGATATCGTCTATCGGGGGTTCCAGCGCGGTGTCGTCTTTTTGCAGATGCAGGGGGCCTGTTCAGGGTGCCCGTCATCATCGGCAACGCTGAAAAACGGTATCGAACAGCTGCTTAAACATTATGTACCCGAGGTAACCGAAGTACGCGCCGCCTGATTTTCACCCGTTCCAGCTCCCCCGCCCCTGAAAGGCTTTCTTCATGCCCGTAAACGCGCCACTTGACGATATTGCCCTTGATCGCCTTTTCCGTGAAGGCCGGACCTACAACGGTTATCTCGATCAACCTGTGACAAACGCACATTTGGAAGCGATCTGGGAATTGATGAAATACGGCCCGACATCGGCCAATTGCCTGCCGGCGCGGATCATCTGGTGTGTCAGTGACGAATCGAAGGGAAAACTTGCCGGTCTGTCGATGCAATCGAACGCCGACAAGATCCGTAAGGCGCCCGCGACCGCAATCCTCGGCATGGACATGGAATTTTACGAACTGCTGCCCGAACTGTTTCCGCATACCGATGCGAAGAGTTGGTTTATCGGCAATCAAGAGATGATCGAAAAGACGGCCTTTCGCAATTCAAGCTTGCAGGGCGGTTACTTCATTCTGGCGGCACGCGCGCTCGGCCTTGATACCGGAGCAATGTCAGGCTTCGACAACGCTGCTGTCGATAAGGCTTTTTTCGCCGGGACGAAGGTCAAATCAAACTTTATCTCGACGATAGGTTATGGCGATCCTGCAACGATCTTTGATCGTAGTCCGCGACCTGAATTTGACCGCTTTAACAAGATCGTTTGATCGGCTACGCGCATCGGCGTGAGACGTCTGGTTATTGATACGGCAACACGCGCCTGTTCGGTTGCTTTATTCGAGGGTGAGAAGTGCGTTGCCGCTTGCCATGAAATTATCGGGCGCGGTCATGCCGAACGGCTGGTTCCGATGATTGCCGAATTACCAGACGGAGGATGTGCCGAAACAATCTCGGTCAATGTCGGGCCGGGAAGCTTTACCGGCATCCGCGTTGGCATTTCAGCAGCGAAAGCACTGGCTTTTGCCTGGACCGCGCAATGTTCCGGTTATAGTACGCTTCCTATGCTAGCGGCGATCGCACGCCGCCATGTTGGCGGATTGGCATCTCCAGTCGATGTTGCCATCCATGGTGGCCATGGCGAGGTTTTTTTTCAGTCATTCGATGATCGGGGCAATGCGCTTAGCGCATCAAAATCGCTTTTGCCCAATGCCGCCGCGCAGATATCGAAAGCTCCGATTATTGCGGGTGATGCCGCCAAAGCCTTGATCGAGCTTCGTGACAGCGGTCGGGCTATAGACGCCTTGAGCGACGCTAGCGACTGGCCGCTGATTGCGGAATTCCAACCCCTGACTGCCTCCGCGATCTACATACGCCAGCCAGACGCGAAATTACCGACCGGACTTTAGAAATGGTGGAGATCAGACAGGGCGATGCACGCGATATAGCGGCAATCATACCGCTGATGACCGCCGCTTTCGACCCGGCCTATGGCGAGGCGTGGACGGCAAGTCAGTGCCTATCCATTCTCGTTCTGCCCGACAGTCAATTATATCTGGCAGGATGCGATAAAACGATGTCGGGTTTTGCACTGACGCGCGGCGTTGCCGACGAAGAAGAATTGCTACTTATTGCGACCCATCCCGATCACAGAGAACGGGGAATTGCCAGACAATTGGTGAAAGCAGCTGTTTCAAATGCGCAGATTAAGGGGCGTAATAGAATATTTATTGAAGTAAGGGTTAATAACCCTGCAATCGCTTTTTATCGTAAAATAGGGTTTTCAGAAGTTGGTCGCCGTCGCGGCTATTATTCCGGGCCGAACGGGCACCGATTTGACGCGATTACGATGCAAATGGATATTTGATATGGTAAAAGCATTTTACATTGGCAGAAAGATCTAATCTGTATTTTTTTCATGCACTGTATTGAGTTTTGATTTTTATTGCGCTTAGGCGATTGTGCTGTCCAACAACATAAAATGCCGAAAAAGGAAAAGACCAATGGTTAATGATAATAATCAGGCGCATGAGATGCTAATCACACTAACCGCCGATATTGTTGCTGCCCATGTCAGCAACAATACGGTAGCCGTTTCGGACCTACCTGTACTCATTTCGAATGTTCATGGCGCCCTTTCAGGACTTGGCGGTGGCTTGGCTGCTCCTGAGGTTGCACCCGAACCTGCAGTGCCGATCCGCAACTCACTCAAGCGCGATTATATAATATGCCTGGAAGACGGGAAAAAACTGAAAATGCTGAAGCGTCATCTAATGACGCATTATGGCCTGACACCTGATCAATATCGTACAAAATGGGGCTTGGCCGCCGACTATCCGATGGTTGCGCCCGCTTATGCGGAACAGCGCCGCGACCTTGCCAAGGCTATAGGCCTCGGTCGCGCTCCCGGATCGGGTCGCAAGAAAAAGGTTGCAAAATAAAATCGCCAACATGGTCGCAGGTCAAGGGCCGGCCGTGGTGGAACCGGCCCTTTTCTTTCAGCTTGATTGACGAACGTGCCAGTCATACTTAATAGAATATCATGGAAACCCGGATCGATCTTGAAGCGCTGTGCCATGAACGTGGCCTGCGCATAACCGACCAGCGCCGTGTTATTGCGCGGGTTATCTCTGATGCCGACGATCATCCCGATGTCGAAGAATTGTACCGCCGTGCCAGTGCGATAGATCCGAAGATCTCGATCGCAACGGTCTATCGCACCGTTCGTCTGTTCGAGGAGGCGGGTATTCTGGATCGCCACGATTTCGGCGACGGCCGTGCACGCTACGAAGCTTCGCCCGAGGCGCATCACGATCATCTCATCGATGTCGAAACGGGCAAAGTCGTCGAATTTGTCGATCCGGAACTGGAAGCGCTGCAAAAACAGATTGCCGAAAAGCTCGGCTACCGTCTGGTCGATCACCGTATGGAGTTGTATGGCGTTGCAATCAGCCGCGACGATTGAACGCCGGAACCCGCTGGCCCTCATATTAGGTCAGCTCATGTTCGTATCCCGCCTGCTGCTGCTGATCGCCTCGCTGCTGCTGGGGCTGGTCCTGCACAATTTATGGCGGCTGCTCGGCAAACCTTCCCCCTGGCCGCGCCTGTTCCTGCTATCGGTTAGCTGGATCAGTGGCATCGCCACCGCAACGACGGGACAGCGCATCCGCAAAAACGTTTTCTATGCCGCCAACCATCATAGCTGGATCGATATCGCCGTTCTGTCCGGCGTCACCGGATGCACCTTCGTCGCAAATGACGGGATCGAAAAATGGCCGTTGATCGGCTGGTTATGCAAGCTGAACAATACGATCTTTGTCAGCCGCGAGAATCGCTTGAGCGTCGGCGGTCAGGTAGATGACCTGCGCGAGGCTATGGCAGGCGATCAGCCGGTGACGATTTTTCCCGAAGGAACGACGCATGACGGATCGGGGTTGCTACCCTTCAAGCCTTCGCTTTTTGCAGCCCTCGTCCCTCCCCCGCCGGGCATGATCGTGCAGCCTGTATTCCTGACCTATGATCGCCATACCCGCCGCGTCGCCTGGGTTGGCGATGAAAAGGTTACGCATAATTTCTGGCGACTGCTAAGCTATCTTAAGCCGATTACCGCGACAATGCATTTTCTGGAACCGTTCGATCCTGCGCATTACTCCGATCGCAAGGCTATTTCGACGGAGGTGCGGACGCGGATTGGCGCAGCGATGGAGGGGCTGTATAGGCCTGCCTCATGAGCAACGAGTCGCCAAAAACCTTCCACGTCAAAAATTACGGCTGCCAGATGAACGTCTATGATGGCGAACGCATGGTGGAGATGTTTGTGGCGCAGGGAATGCTAGCGACCGACAACAAGGCAGCGGCTGATCTGGTGGTTCTGAACACCTGCCATATCCGCGAAAAGGCGGCGGAAAAAGTTTATTCCGAAATCGGCCGTCTGCGCCGACGCGACGGTTCTTCGCCGATGGTCGCGGTTGCCGGGTGCGTCGCGCAGGCCGAAGGTGCGGAGATCAGTCGCCGCGCTCCTGAAGTCGATATCGTCGTCGGACCGCAAGCCTATCACAAACTGCCCGAAATGGTCGCTGCGGTGGCGAAGGGCGAAAGCGCCGTCGATCTCGACCTGCCGGGTCTCGAAAAGTTCGCCGCCCTGCCAAAGCGTCGCAAGACGGCGCCTGCCGCCTTTTTAACGGTGCAAGAGGGTTGCGACAAATTCTGCACCTATTGTGTGGTGCCCTATACGCGTGGCGCCGAAATTAGCCGCACTTTTGCCGAGCTGATTGACGAAGCAAAGGCGCTGGTCGATGCCGGGGCCAAGGAGATCACGCTGCTGGGGCAGAATGTGAACGCCTGGAATGATGGCGATCAGGATCTGGGCTCGCTGATCCGTGCGCTTGATCGTATCGATGGACTGGCGCGCATTCGCTATACCACCAGCCATCCCAACGACATGACCGATAGTCTGATCACGGCCCATGCCGAAGTCGAAAAACTGATGCCCTATCTGCACCTGCCCGTGCAGGCGGGGAACGATCGTATCCTGAAAGCGATGAACCGCAGCCATAGTCGCGAGTCCTATTTGGCGATCATTGAAAAAATCCGTGCAGTCCGCCCCGATATTGCATTATCGGGCGATTTCATCGTCGGCTTTCCCGGCGAAACCGATGCGGAGTTCGAAGATACGCTCAGTATCGTACGCGAGGCAGCCTATGCGCAGGCCTATAGCTTCAAATATTCTCCCCGCCCAGGGACGCCTGCTGCAACGATGGATGGCCAGATCGCACCTGAACTGGCCGACGAACGGTTACAACGGTTGCAGGCTCTGATCACCGAACAGCAACTGACTTTCAACCGCGCGACCGTCGGCAAGCGTACCTCTGTGCTGCTTGAAAAGCCCGGCAAGCTGCCTGGCCAGCTCATCGGACGCTCCCCCTGGCTGCAATCGGTGCATGTGCTTGCGTCCGGCCTTGCCATCGGCGATATTGTCGAGGTGGATATCACCGAATCCGGGCCGCTAAGCCTCAAGGGAGAAATACTGATGAAGGTCGCGGCCTGAATGGCAAAGAAAGCACAGGCGCAGGCTGGCGATCTATCGCGGCTGGAGATCACCTTCGAACGGCCGCATCTGATCAATACCGTCTTCGGTGAATTCGACCGCAATCTGGTTGCCATCGAGAATCGCCTCGGAGTATACATATCCGCGCGCGGTAATCGGGTGCAGATAGAAGGTGAAGCAAGCGCGATCGCGCGCGCGCGCGATGTCCTGAATGATATCTATACACGTGTTGCACGCAATGAGGAGATCGATCCTGAAGCTGTCCAGGCCATTATTTCGATGAGCGCCGAACCCGTACTGGAAGGCATATTGCGCAAGGATGATAGCGGTGCGCCGCCGATCATGATCCGCACCCGCAAGAAGACGCTGGTGCCACGCTCCGCTACGCAGATCCCCTATATGGAGGCGCTGGCACGCGACGAGATTATCTTCGCTCTCGGCCCTGCAGGCACTGGCAAAACCTATTTGGCGGTCGCGCAGGCAGTCGCCATGTTGATTACGGGTGCAGTCGATCGCCTGATCCTCTCCCGCCCCGCAGTCGAGG
Organism: Sphingorhabdus sp.; assembly: GCA_051657985.1. Classification (GTDB taxonomy): domain Bacteria; phylum Pseudomonadota; class Alphaproteobacteria; order Sphingomonadales; family Sphingomonadaceae; genus Sphingorhabdus_B. Next base: position 14,175 of record JBOFLS010000041.1, read on the forward strand.
CGGGCGAGCGGCTCGGCTTCCTGCCCGGCGACATGAAGGAAAAGGTCGATCCCTATCTACGCCCGATCTATGACGCGTTGCACGATACGCTGCCGGTTGAGCAGGTCGAGCGGCGGATTGCTAGCGGTGAAATCGAAATTGCGCCCCTCGCCTTCATGCGCGGTCGCACGCTTTCGGACGCCTTCATCATTCTCGATGAGGCGCAGAACACCACGCCCGCACAGATGAAGATGTTCCTTACCCGCTTCGGCATGAACAGCCGGATGGTGATCTGCGGCGATCCGCGGCAGGTCGATATTCCAGGAGGTGCGACCTATTCGGGATTGAACGACGCGGTACAGCGGCTGGAGGGGGTCGATGGCATTTCGACGATCCGCTTTAACAGCAGCGATGTCGTGCGGCATCCGTTGGTCGGGCGAATTGTCGATGCCTATGAGGGGCAGGATGGTTGAAATCGAACTCGACTTGTTGGATGAGTGGGGCGAGATTGAGGATTGGCAAAAGCTGGCCGACCGGGCCGTTGCTGAGGCCTTCAGGGTTTCATCGCATGGCGATCTGGCAACAGCGCCCTTCACGCTTTCGATCAGCATCAGCCTGTCGACCGACGACGAAGTTCAAGTGCTGAATAC
>JBOFLS010000042.1:0-17761 GCA_051657985.1 Sphingorhabdus sp.
AGATCATCAAAATCATAGATTCTGTATTTTCTGTTAGCAGAATTTCTGTTTTCAATGTCCATAGTGATGGGCGCGATTTTCTCATTCTTTTTATAAAAAGCCTCCGGATGTTTCCGAAGCATTATATATCCCGTCACATCCTGAGATTTTTGACCATGATAGTGATTTTTTTGCGAAGCGAAGGCTATAGAGAGTGGTGCTATGGTCAACAGGATCGCCATGATTGCGGCCATATAATCCTTAAAATTGCTCAGCCTGATTTCCGCATCTTCGCGCCTGCTATAAAAATATAAACCGCATAAAAAGCCCAGAAACAGAAGGTAAATAAAGACAGGAACATTGACCCAGGATCGCAATCCATAATGCCCGGTTATATAGGTAAACTGGCCTGGATTATCTCTGTTCACATATATCGTAAATGTCCGGGGCAAGGGCTTAAAAGCGCTATAGTCTCCAGGTTCGCTAACAGCTGCATAGCCAGTACCATAATAGCTTCGATCACCGATTTTATAGGTAAAACCATATCTATAATTAAATATCGCAGGGCCTCGCCGACCCCCACCATAAGCCTGCGATGAATAGCCCAGAACCGCTGCATCTATTCTCATAACGGGTTTATTTATGGAAAATAACGTCTGCGTATAAAATGTCCTGAATGGCTTGCTGGTGTGGAACAGCAGGCTGGCAATTAAGACCACCAACATGATCCCGGCATAATATGGGATCCATTTCCTAACGCGTTTGAATATCGGCGTCAGGTTCATGGTTTATGACCGCAATTTATCCAGCATAGCCTCAAATGTCGGAAAGCTTGTGGCAATGGGCGACACATCATCCACCGTTACAGCCTCCCGCACATTTTGCGCCGCCACTGCAAAACTCATGGCGATACGGTGGTCTAATGCGCTCACAATAGTCGCGCCACCGGGTAGGGGATCTCCACCGCTACCATCGATTACCAGCCCATCCTCGCGCTCTTCAACCTTCGCGCCAATTGCCGTAAGCCCCGCAGCCATCAGCGCCAGCCGGTCGCTTTCCTTGACGCGCAGTTCGTCGAGGCCGCTGGTCACCGTCCTGCCCTCAGCCATGCTGGCGGCGACAAAGAAGACCGGAAACTCATCGATCATGCTCGGTGCGACGTCGGGAGACACCTCGATGCCCTTCAGCGCCGAATGCCGCGCGGTGATATCCGCCACGGGCTCGCCGCCAACCACGCGTTCGTTGGAATAGGTCAGATCGCCACCCATCGTCTCCAGCATCTTGTAGAGGCCGGTGCGCGTCGGGTTCATGCCGACATGGGTAACGGTGACTTCGCTGCCCGGAGTGATCAGCGCGGCGACAATCGGGAAGGCGGCCGATGACGGATCGCCGGGAACTTCGATCTGCTGTGGCCTCAAATCAGCCTCGCCAATCAGACGAATATGGCGGACGCCCTGCGCATCGGTTTCAACCGTCAACTCTGCACCGAAGCCGGTAAGCATCCGTTCGCTGTGATCGCGCGTCGGCACAGGTTCTATGACTTCGGTGATGCCGGGCGTATTGAGTCCTGCCAGCAGCAACGCCGACTTCACCTGCGCGCTGGCAACCGGCAGGCGGTAGCGGATCGGCACCGCCGGGCAAATCCCGCGCACCATAAGGGGCAGGCGGCCCCCGGGGCTGGCAGTGAACTCCGCGCCGGTCAGCGAAAGCGGGTCGATCACCCGCCCCATCGGGCGTTTCGAAAGGCTCGCATCGCCGATAAAAGTCGCGCTGATCGCGTGGCTTGCCACCAGCCCCATCAGCAACCGGGTCGATGTACCGCTATTGCCCATATCGAGCGCGTTTTGCGGCTGCAGCAGCCCGCCTACACCCACACCATGTACGCGCCACTCACCCTCGCCTGTACGTTCGATAGTCGCACCCATCATCTGCATAGCGGCCGCCGTGGCCAGCACATCCTCACCCTCAAGCAACCCTGAAATCCTGCTTTCACCGATTGCCAGTGCGGAAAGCATCAGCGAACGGTGGCTGATGGATTTATCACCGGGTACGCGGACGGTTCCGCGAAGCGGGCCTTGAGGGACAAAGGATCGGGGTTGGGGTGTGTAACCGTGCATAGCGCGGGCTTTGGCGTTGGCGGGTCGCCAAGTCAACGTGGGGATGATTTCGCGCGAAGTTCGCGAAGGGGCGAAGGAACGCGAAGATTATTCGCCGTAAGGCGATTTCAATTCGTTGAACATGGCGTTTGCAGTTCGATTCAAGATGCGACGCGGCTTCGCCGCCAAACCTCTTCGCGCATCTTCGCCCCTTCGCGAACTTCGCGCGAAATAACTTCCACGCTACCGGGCTCAACAAACGGGGCGTTCGAACTCACATTTTGACAGCCGCGCAACAATGTGGCAGGGGCAGCGCCGATTTGGCGCGAGTCTGCTTTTGCCGGGCACGCATCCCACGCAATTTGAAAGGATAAGAGGCCCACCATGGTGAAGGCTGAATGGGGAACGAAACGCACCTGCCCGAAATGCGGCACGCGATTCTACGATCTGACCAAGGACGAACCGGTCGAATGCATCGAATGCGGCAACCAATGGACGCCCGAACCGGTGCTGAAATCAAAACAGCCGCTGCCGTTCGAAGAGGTCGAGAAGAAGAAGGACGATGCCGATCTGGCCGATGACGATCTCGATATCGATGTCGATGCCGTCGATGGCGACGTATCGCCTGATAACGATGTCGATCTGGGCGGTGACGAAGATCTGGGTGTTGCCAGCGGCGAAGAAGAGCCTGACGATATCTGAACCGCAAGTTCGCACTTGATCTACGGGCAAGCGCCCGCTATCGGCGCTTCCCACCACATAGCCGCCTTGTCTGCGGCATATTGGGGCCTTAGCTCAGTTGGTAGAGCGCTTGCATGGCATGCAAGAGGTCAGGGGTTCGACTCCCCTAGGCTCCACCAACCTTCGCTAAAGCTACGGCTGGCAAGCCAGCATAGTGCCTAACGGATCAGGCCGTCCGCTTGATCACCGGCAAAAGCCAATGCAGCCAGGCAAGCGCCAGCAGGTAGGATATAGCAGCAAAAAAGAACAACGGGGTATAACCATAGCCTGCGGTCAGGGCGGCACCTGCGATCCAGACGATGCCTGCGCCGCCCATATTGCCCATGAATGCCCCAAAGGCCGTAACGCGGCCTACTTTTGCCCTTGGTACGACATCGGTAATTGTTGAGAAGATCGAAAGCGAAAAGCCTTGGTGGCCGGCCATTACCACACCCATCATGATCGCCACCGGCCAGAAATTTTCCAATTGCAATATTAGCGGCAGGGGCAGAATGATAAGAGCTGAACCCAACATCATTCCTTTACGCACGCGATTGACGCTGACACCCCGCTCGAGCAGCCATGTCGACAGCCAGCCAGCGAAAAAAGCCCCCAGAGCCGACCCGGCAAAGGCAATGCCAAGGGGGATAGCCAGTTCCGAAGTCGTAAGCTGATATTCCTTGCGATAAAAATCGGCGAGCCAGAAATTTATGAAAAACCAGGTCACATCCGACAATGCTTTTGCAACAACGATTGCCCAGGTGCGCCGTTCGATCAGGATCGGGCCATAAGGGGCGGCATCGTCGTTAAAGTCCAGATTCTCATCTTCCGCAGCATCGTCAAACTTCACGCCCTGTGCGAACCAAAGCCACAGACCAAGTGTAATGAAACCGCCAACCCCACCGAAAATCAGAGCACCGCGCCAACCGAAAGCAGCGGCCAGCATCGGGATGAAGAAAGGTAAGGCAATAGTGCCGATCCCGGCAATGGCGGTGCCAACGCCAAAGGCGAAACTGCGTTTGTCGGGTGGGAAAAGTGTCGCTACGGTTTTGATCGTCAAAGGCGTCTGCACCGCCTCGGTCGCGCCAAGCCCGATTCGCGCACCGACGACATGCCAAGCGGCGATGGCCCAGCCATGCGCTATCGCGGCAAAACTCCAGGCGGTTACCCCCGCAATCATTGATCGCCGAACGCCAAGCCGATCGACCAGCCAGCCGGTCAAAAGAAAGGAAAAAGCCGCCGCCATCTGCGTGACGAAGCCCAGAAAACCGAAATCTTCGTCGGTCCAGCCGAAATCGGCGGACATATCGGGTTTCAGGATCGCAATGATCGGCCGGTCCATCGCGTTGAAGATGCCCGCGACGCAGAGCAGCCCGAACAATATCCAGCGCAATTTCGGTGTGATTACCTTCATGCCGCTTTTTTCCTCTCCCCGAAAACAAAAAAGGGCCGGGATTGTCGCCCCGGCCCCTTCGATAGGCTATCGTCCCAACATCAGAAATTCACGCGGAACGATACACCCGCATAGCGGTCAGCGTCGCGCGGAATATGCAGGCGCTGGCCAGCATTGGTGTTGAGCAGCACATAGCTTTCATCGGTAATATTGCGCATGAAAAAGGTCACACGCCAATTGTCGTCAGCGTCCGAATAGCCAACACTAGCATTCCATAAGCCATAGCTGTCGATCGGTCCGCCTTGGCCAAGGTCGGAGAATTGATCATCGGTGAAGCTGTAATTGGTGCGGACGTAGACCTTCGCTTCGGCCCCGAAGATATTGAACGGCGTTTCATATTCCGCACCGATATTCCAGCTCCATTCGGGTGCCAATGGCAATTTGGTGCCATTGCGTGCATCGGGAGCATTGGTTAGCGGATTGGGATTGAAACGTTTCACCTGGGCGTCCGCATAAGCCAAGTTGCCGAACAGGTTCAGGCCATCGACCGGATTGACAATGGCATCTATTTCAAAGCCTTTTGTACGAACCGTACCGGCATTGGTCAGGTTGGTGATCGTGGTGCCATTGAGCAACACGAAGTTGTTCGCCTGAAACCCATCATAAGTCGCTTGGAACAAGGCCGCGTTCAGCTGGATCCGCTTGTCGGCGAATTGGCTCTTGAAGCCCAGTTCGAACGCATCGGAAGTTTCCTCATCGATCGGGGTCGAATTGGTCGGCGCGGTGTGGTTGAAGAAGACGTTGAACGCGGGCCCCTTATAGCCGCGGGTGAAGCTACCATAGAGCAACAGGTCTTCGCTGGGCTTGACCGTGATCACGCCCTTGCCCGAAATATTGCCGTTCGATGAACGACCGGTCGATAGCACCGTGCCGTTGCCCGGTGGCACAGCGGTCAAAAGTCCACCCGCAGGGTTGGCGTTTACACCGGTGCCGCCCAGCGCGCTCGCCGGCAGGGGCAGGCCCGTGGTACGGTTGACCGCAGGAAAGCGACGGTGTGCATAGTCGATCGAGTCGTGCGTATAACGCAAGCCTACGGTCACGCCGATCCAGTCGGTGAAATCATAGGTCGCCTGACCGAAAACGGCGTAATTTTCGATATCGACCAGGCTGTTCGACGTTGCCGTCGGGAACAGCGTGTTCACCGTATCGGCCAGGTTGCAGGGCTGCGCGCCGGTGCGCGGATCGACCGGCAGGGTTGATGTCGTGCAGCGGATAGCCTGGCGAGTGAAATCCTGCGTGTTTTCCGATTTCCAGTAGAAACCACCGACCTGGTATTTGAACGCCTTGTCCTGCGAGGAAGCAAGCCGCACTTCCAGCGACTGCTGGTCGGTTTCCACAAAGCCGCGATCATGCAGTTCGGGCGTGCCGACGATCGCACGTGGCAGGAAATCGCCTTCGCGCAATTCGGTGTTGTTCCAGTTGCGATAGCCGTAAACCGCACTGAGCGTGTGATCCGAAAACACATCGAAATCGCCGCTGACTGTAATACCCCATTGCCGGTCGAGCGACTGGGTAACGAGGTTGTGGTTGACGAAACGCTGGTTCTCGCCTTGCGAAATTCCAAGCGGCAGGTTCAACTCACGGTCGAGCACCGCGCCGCGCGACACGCCGGTGACTTCGCCGCAGCAATCGTCATCGGCTTCATAATAATCGGCGATGATCTTTACCCGTGCCGGGCCGTTGTCGAAATCAAGCAGGCCACGGAAACCGACACGCTTGTAGCCGTTGATCTTTTCATCGCGAGTCTGATTGGCCGCAACATTGGTGATGTTACCGGCATAGCTGCCGAAAAAGCCGTTAACCCGGAAGGACAAGTTTTCCGCAATCGGGCCAGCCAGAGTTCCGCGCAAACGAACCTCCTTGCCCTCGGCGAATTCAACCGCCGCCGAACCGCCAAACGTATCTTCACCGCCCTTGGAAACGATGTTGATCAAGCCCGCCGAGGCGTTCTTGCCGAAAAGCGTGCCTTGTGGGCCGCGCAGCACTTCGAGGCGTTCGATCTCGACAAGGTCGGCAAAGGCCTGACCCGAACGACTGAGCACTACGCCGTCAACCACGGTCGAAACGCTGGGTTCGGCTGCGATCGAGAAGGATATGGTGCCAACGCCGCGCAACACGACGGCAGAGTTGGCATTGGTCGTACCCTTGCGAAACGAAACCGAAGGGACGAGCTGGCCCAGATCTTCAAGGCTGTTCGTGCCGCTGTCGGTCAGCGTGTCGCCCGATACCGCGGTAATCGCGATCGGCACGTCCTGAACATTTTCCTCGACTTTTTGTGCGGTGACGACGATTTCCTCAACCTGCGCCATTGCCGGGGTCGCGGCAAGCAAGGCTGCTGCCGTTATTACCAGGGCGCTTGTCGATTTTAGATGCGATTTCATAATATCCTCCTGAACGTCTTTTCATTTTTAGCTTTGTTACAATGTCAACTCACTCATTTCCACCACCCGCTTCTCACGAGCGCTGATCTCTGCCGCCATGCCGATGGCAACCGCTTTCAGGCCATCTTCCGCCGTCACTTCTACAGGGCCTTCCCCACGAATTGCGCCTAAGAATTTCTGATGTTCGTAAAAGGTGGACCCATGGTGGCTGCCAGCCTTCAACGCTGCTGCATCCACCGCGACATGCGTTTTTTCAACTGCCTTAGGCTGCATGAAACCCGTGCGCGGCGAAAAGACTAGACTGCCTTCGGGGATCAGGCAATCGAGCCGTGCCTTGTCGCCCACAGCGGTGATCTCCTCCTGATTTTCCGCCCCGTCGGCAAACATCGACAGATCGAGCATTGCGCGCACGCCATTCGCGAAATCGACCGTCGTATAGCTGTTGTCGATGATATCGGGCCGGTGGCCTTCATAGCGTTCATCGACATGGTTCACATCCATAGCCCCCGAACAATAGACACGAACCGCTTCGCTACGGATGATCAATCGCATCAGATCGAAGAAATGGCAGCATTTTTCCACCATAGTGCCGCCGGTATTCTGTGAGAAACGGTTCCAGTCGCCAACCTTGGGCAGGAAAGGGAAACGGTGTTCGCGAATTGAAAGCATCTGCAAAGTGCCAATCCGACCGCTATGCACTTGGTGGATAAATTCGGCTGCGGGCGGCATGTAACGATATTCCATTGCCGTCCAGAATATGCCGGGTGACTTGGCAGCGCGTTCCACAATCCAACGGGCATCGTCGATCGTTGTTGCAAGCGGCTTTTCGCAAAGGATATGCAGCCCGGCCTCGAACAAGGGTTCGAGAACGGCGCGGTGCGTATGGTTAGGACTAGCGACGATAATGGCATCGCACAAACCCGATGCGGCAAGCTCGGCCGAATTGGCAAAGGCCTGCACTCCATTGGCGCGGTCGCCAAGCGCATTTCTAGCCCAATTAAGTGATCCTTCAACAGGGTCGGCAAGCGCGGTAATTTCGGTTCCCGGTGTGATCGCCAGGTTTTGGATATGCTCCACCCCCATCATACCGGTGCCTACCAGCCCGTACCGAACCATCTCGCTCAATGCCTTTTCCGCTTCTTTATATTGTTACTTACAACGCTGTCACAAAATCATGCGCGATTGGCAAGAGATGCGAATAGCGGGCTTGCAGATTTTGCCGCGACTGTTACCCAAAAGCCCTATGACAGATGTGCAAGCAATACAGAGCCCTCCCCGAATCCGCAGCCTAGGCAAAAGCGGGATCGAAGTTTCGAGCCTTGCCTGGGGAATGTGGCGTTTCGCCGGACGCGATACCGACGAGGCGACTCAGCTGGTGAATGCGGCGTTTGAGGCGGGAATCACTTTTTTCGATACCGCTGATATTTATGGCTTTATATCGCCGGGGGTAGGCTTTGGCGATGCCGAAACCTTGCTGGGAAAAGTGTTTGCTTGCAACCCAGGAATGCGGGACCGGATGGTTCTTGCGACAAAGGGCGGAATTACACCCCCGGTACCCTATGATAGCAGCACCGGTTATCTAACCTCAGCGATCGATGCCAGCTTGAAGCGATTGCAGACCGATCATATCGATCTCTATCAAATACACCGGCCCGATGTCCTCACGCATCCGCAGGAGATTGCTAGAACGATCGAAAATGCGGTCAAGGCCGGCAAGGTCCGCGCTTTTGGTGTTTCCAATTACACGCAGGCGCAGATCGCAACGCTTTCGCAGTTTTTAAGCGTCCCCATCGTCTCGACCCAGCCTGAGCTTTCGCCGGTGCGGATCGACTGTATCGAAAATGGCGAGCTTGATCAGGCGATTGCGATGGATATGGCGGTACTCGCTTGGTCGCCTTTGGGCGGTGGTCGTATTGCCAATCCGCAAACCGATAGCGAGCGGGCGGTTGCCGGGGCCCTTTCGGGCGTTGCTGCGGCCCATGGCGTTTCTCGCACGGCTGCCGCCTATAGCTGGATCATGGCGCATCCCGCGCGACCGATCCCGATCGTTGGTTCGCAAAATCCGGTCCGCATCGCCGAAGCGGCCGATGCCTATAAGATCCAATGGACCCGCGCCGACTGGTATGCAGTGCTGGTCGCTGCAAGGGGAGTATCTCTGCCATGACGGGTAAACTCGAAATTTCATGGTTTTCCGCACTTTGCGACGATGATTATGAATTTTTAGGGAGCCCCGATCCAGCGCTTGCCTCCAGCTGGGAACATTGCCGCAATATCGTGTTGCGCGCCGAGGAAGGCGGGTTCGACAATATCCTGCTGCCATCGGGTTATGCGCTTGGCCTCGATACCACCGCCTTTGCCAGCGCGATTGCCACGCTAACCAGCCGGATCAAATTGCTGATGGCGGTGCGCATCGGCGAAAGCTGGCCGCCCCAACTCGCGCGGCAGATTGCTACGTTGGACCAGATCGCGAGCGGGCGGTTGAATATCAACATCATCTCCTCCGACATGCCGGGGGAGAAGATGGAGAGCGAACCGCGCTACCGCCGCACGGTCGAGGCCATGAAGATCTTGAAAACGCTGCTCAATGGCGAGCATCTCTCGCACCAGGGCGAGCATTATCGGCTGGATATCGACCCGCCGCGGATGAAGACCTTCAACGGCAAATGCCCGCCGCTGTATTTCGGTGGCCTCTCCCCCGCTGCGCGCGAGGCGGCTGCGGAAGGCTGCGACGTCTATCTGATGTGGCCCGAAACGCTGTCCGGTGCGAAAGACCTGATCGCCGATATGAACGAGCGCGCCGCGAAATTCGGGCGCAAGCTCAAATATGGCTTTCGCGTGCACGTTGTGGTGCGCGAAACCGAGACCGAGGCGCGGGCCTATGCCGACCGGCTGTTGTCGAAGCTTGATGCCGATACCGGCGAAGCGATCCGCAACAAGTCGCTGGATGCGCAAACCTTCGGCGTCGCCCGCCAGGCCGAACTGCGCGAGGCTTCGGCGGCCAATGAAGGCTATATCGAGGACAATCTCTGGACCGGCATTGGCCGCGCCCGTTCGGGCTGCGGAGCTGCGATTGTCGGCGATCCCGATCAGGTGCTAGCAAAGCTGAAGGCCTATCAGGCGCTGGGCATCGAGGCGTTCATCCTGTCGGGCTATCCGCACATGAACGAATGCGACATGTTCGCCCGCTATGTGCTGCCAAGGTTGGAGCATGGGCCTTTGGTTGTTTAGAGGTTTTCCGTTTTAGATTCAGTCATTAAATCCGTTCGTGTCGAGCCCTTCGACTGGCTGGCAAGCCAGCCGCTCAGGATAAACTTCGGGGCGTTGCCCCGAAGACGAGACACCGTGCAGTACTGAAGGGCCTCTCGTGTTGGCCTACGGCCGTCTTCGACTCCGCTCGAGGCGAACGGAAAAAAGCCGTGGCTCAATCTAAAACGGAAAACTCTAGGGCCTGTGGGGATTTATCTGCCGTAACTTTCAAAACAACGCTCGTCATTCCCGCGAAAGCGGGAATCCATCTCCTGAGGCTCAATTTTAAGTTATGCCCGTTGCGTAAAATCAACGCTCAGGTGATGGATTGATCTACGATCACTGCGTTCCCCGCTTTCGCGGGAATGACGAAGATATTGTAATTAAATTCATTTTCCCTTGAATACCCACAGTCCCTAAAGTTTGTCCTGTTTAGGTTGAAATTTCACCGTAGCCCTGAGCCTGTCGAAGGGCGCTTATCGGCTAGGCGGGCTTGACATATGTATTTTGTTCATGTAATGTTCTGGAGTTCCTTGACAGCCAAGTGCGGCATTGAATATTTCCCGTCCAAATTCTGAGGCGTTTCCGGTCTGCGGCATGTAGGAAATTTTATTGCGCAGTCGAAATTGCGAAATGCGTTCAGGTGAGACTTTAGTGTGACCTTTCGCCTGCAGGTCGCCCTCGGCACTGACAAGCTCAGGGCTATGGTGAAACTTCAACCGAACTGCAGCAGAACTTAACGCCCTACCAAATGCAACCCCGTGCCGTGCATCTTCAGCCAACGGTCGGCAGCCTTGCGATCGCCCTCATAGATCTCATCGAACCAGGCGTAAAAGGCCGGGCTGTGGTCCATATGCCGCATATGTGCGACTTCGTGGGCGATCACGGAACGGCGGACAAAGGCGGGGGCCATGATCAGCCGCCAGCTCATCGAAATCGTGCCGCGCGAGGAGCAACTGCCCCAGCGGCTGCGCGCATCGCCCAGCGAAAGGCGCGGCGGCTCCTCGCCTGCCCTGGCGCAATATTCGGCAATGTCGGCGGTCATTGCAGTGCGGGCCTGTTCCTTTAGCCAGCGCAGCACCCGCCCGCCGACCAAATCCTGCGGCCCGCCAACACGCAATATAGGGCCATCGTCGCCGATCAGCCGTTGAACTCGGCGCGGTGCCGACGGGCTCCATTCGACGCGATGCTCTTCGCCCTCAACGGCAATAGTGGCATCTGGACCGACAGGTAGGGCGGTAGGCGCGCTTTCAAGGCGTGCGGCGATCCATTGTTTCTTTTGCGCTACGAAGGACAGCGCGGTCTGCGTTGGCGCATAGATCGGCATGATGATACGAATTTCGCGCCGTACAGCGTCGGCCCGCAGCGAAATTCGCCGCGCCTGTGCCGACCGCCTGATCCGAACGGGCACCGCCTCTCCCTCGATATCGACTACAGGATCGCCACCCTTCGGATCAGAGAGATTCGTCGACAATATGGTTTTCAAGCGGTCCAGCATTGAGTTCGGATATAGCCCGACCTTTGACCGATATACCAGCGTGATGCACAGCCTCGCGGTCGCCGCAGACCAGATAGTGCCATTCGCGCAAGGGTTCACCGTTTGCACGCAGCACATAGGCGCAGGTTTCGGGCAGCCAAGGATAGGTGTCGACACTGCGCTGGGTCAACCTGATGCAGTCGGGCACATGTATGCGGCGATGCCGGTAATCGGCACAACGGCAGCTTTTTAGATCGAGCAGTTTGCATGCCACATTGGTGGAATAGACACGGCCTGTGTCTTCATCTTCGACCTTATGCAGGCAGCATTTGCCGCAGCCGTCGCAAAGCGCTTCCCACTGATCGCGGTTCAACGTTTCGATCGGTTGTTCCCAGAAAGGGCTGTCGTTCATCAAGTTCCTCCCCGTAACGGGGAGGGGGACCATGCAAAGCATGGTAGTGGGGTATAGGCGGGGTGCCCTGATCTTTCGATGTCAGGAGAACTCGGGTGCGCCACTCCACCCCGCCACTTCGTGGCGCGGTCCCCCTCTCCCGTTGGAAGAGGAATCAGCGCACCCATTTTGCAAGTTCGGCAGTGACCAGTTTGGGATCGCCTTCATTCACGTCGGTATCGGGACGATCAGCGGGAAGCAGTGCCAATGGCTTGCCATCAGGCCCCATTAGATACGGCGTCTGACTATGGCTTATCAGATAATTTTCAGGATTCGAATTCTCGACACGCTCCGAATATATCGCAAAATTCTTTGCCGCTGCCGCAACTGTTTTCTCTTCGCCGGTCAGTCCAATCAGACGCGGATGAAAGGCCGACACAAACTGTTTCAGTACGGCCGGCGTATCGCGTTTTGGATCAACGGTAATAAAAATCGGCTGCACCTTGGCAGCGAGCGTCGGCTTCGCCTTCTCGAATGCTTTTAGCCCAGCCATCAGATGCTGCATGTCGGGAGTGCAGATATCGGGGCAATTCGTATAACCGAAATAGACCATGCGGTATTTGCCGTCGAATTCGTCATAGCTGCGCTGTTTGCCATCCTGATCAATCAGCGTAAATGGCGCGCCTATGGCAGCCCCCGCAAGCGGCGCAGCCGACAGGGAAGGCTGCTCGACAGGCGCATCGCAGGCGGAAAGTGCAAAGGCTGCGATACTCAATGTGACAAATTTGTTCATAGCCCTGCCAGACTTGGTCTGTTATGCGCGCAATTTCAAGACGGCATCTATCGAATCAGGGCAGAAGTTATGGGTTTCTTCCGGTCAAAAACTTTCGCTTTAGGCGCGGCAACGATAATGATTGCATCGATATCTTATCCCGCATCGGCGCAATTTTCGGACAGCTATAATTTTCTCAAGGCTGTTGAGGATCGCAAGGGCGACGAGGTTGAGAAGTTCATCAACGAACCCGGTTCGGGCGCGGTAATCGTTAACACCAAACGCGATGGTACAGGCGAGACCGCATTGCATATCGTTACCGCAAGGCGTGACGATACCTGGCTTGGCTATCTGTTACAAAAAGGGGCCAATCCCAACCTTTCAGACCGCCGCGGTACTACGCCATTGATGCTCGCCACCCAGCTCGGTTTTATCGAAGGGGCGGAAAGATTGATCCGATATAAAGCATCGGTCGATGCTACGAACCGAAGTGGGGAAACCGCATTGATCCGCGCCGTGCAGTTGCGCAACACCGACATGGTGCGATTGCTGCTCAAAGCAGGCGCCAACCCCGACAAGCGCGATTCGGTGGCGGGCTTGAGCGCACGCGAATATGCGGCGCAGGATGGTCGCAACAATGCAATCCTCGGCATCATTGAACGCGGCGGCAAACCTGCAGTTGCGGAGCCCAAAAAAACCGGCGATCTGGATTTTTCAGGCGTCCCTGCCGAGGTAAAATAATTTTAGGATCTTTTTCCTTAGAAGGGAAAGTCTTCCTTAAAATCATACCGGTACGAACCGCATGGCAACACCATTCATGCAATAACGTTTGCCGGTAGGCTTCGGTCCATCATCGAAAACATGGCCCAGATGTCCGCCGCAATTGGAACAATGCACTTCGATCCTCGGCAAGTGCAGGCCATAATCCCTCTTTGTACCGATAGCATTCTTGATCGGTGCATAAAAACTCGGCCAGCCGGTGCCGCTTTCATATTTTGCAGCTGAATTGAAAAGCTTCTGCCCACAGCCCGCACAGACGAAGTTGCCACGCCGCTTTTCCTTATTGAGCGGGCTGGAACCAGGTGCTTCGGTATCTTCCCTCCGCAACACACGATAGGCAGCGGGGGACAATATGCGCCGCCATTCGGCATCGCTTTTGGTAACGGCAAAACTTTTACGCGCATTGGCACTGCTATTACCAAAGGCGAGCGCCATTGCCGCGCCAAGTCCGGCTCTGATAAATCCACGTTTGTCGAAACCACTCATGCTGTTTCCCTTTCCTGCTTTCCCTCAGATACGAAAGAAAGTGGCAAAAGGTTTCAGTACCGACTGAGCTCGACATCCATTTTACGGTAGCCATGGACAAAGCACGCCGCAACGCGCTCCGGCTCCGCCACGACATTGGGACGCAGACGCCGCGCGGCCATTTCCTCAAGCAGAATACGGATCTGCAATTCGGCCAGTCGTGCGCCGACGCAACGATGGATGCCATAACCGAAGGCAAGATGCCGTCGGGCATTCTCGCGGTCGACGATCAGCTTGTCGGGGTTTTCGAAGACAGTCTCATCACGATTGGCGGAGATATACCACATTCCGATCTTGTCCCCCGCCTTGATCGGTGCACCGAACAGGTCATGATCCCGAAGCGCAGTGCGACGCATATGCGCAAGCGGGGTCTGCCAGCGGATGATCTCACTGACGGCATTGGGAATGAACTGCGGGTTCCGTTCCAGCTTTTCACGCTCATCGGGGAACTGGTTGAGCCCATAAGCGTAACCCGACATAGAATTGCGTGTGGTATCGTTCCCGCCGACGATCAGCAGGATCAGGTTACCCATATATTCCAGCTGTGTCATATCCTTCATCGGCGAATGAATCATCCGGCTGATAAGATCGGGCGCTTCGCCCTTATTCTTCCTTTCGTCCCATAGTTTCTGAAAATAAGCCCCCATTTCAAACATCTTGGCAAGCCGTGCCTTGCGCATTTCCTCGGTCCGGAACATCTCCACATCACCGGCCCAGTCCGACCATTCGGTCAGCTTGCGGCGATCTTCCCAAGGAAAATCGAAAAGAATCGCCAGCATCTGCGTCGTCAGCTCGATCGAGACCAGATCAACCCAATCGAAGACCTTGCCCACCGGCAGCGAGTCGAGCAATTCGCCTGTGCGTGCACGGATGTTCACCGCCGTGCGTTCCATTTCGCCCGGAGTAAAGGCCGGCGCGATAACGCGTCGCTCCTCTGTGTGTTTGGGCCGATCCATCGCAATGAACATCGGCATCACGATCCGCTCTTCCTCAGGAATCACGTAGTTGACCGTTTCCTCATCAATCAACGTGATGCCGCCATGTTCAAACGACGATGAATAAATGTCGGGCAAAGCCTCTACATGCTGGATGGCTTTCAGCGTTGTAATGTTCCAGAAATTACCGAAATAACCGCCTTCAATCTTGTTGATGGGTGCTTTGACACGCATGTCCCTGAAAATCGGCTGCCAACGATCCTCAACATAGATTTCGGGACGCGACACATCCCATTCATGCGGGGCCTGGATGATTTCCCAAGGCAAACGTTCACTGCTTTCGGTTGCCAATGGTTCGAGTGCGGGGGCGGTTGCCATTTGAAGACTCCTCTGATCTTTGGAAAGAAGAGTGCCACTGCTAACAATAATGTCAATCCCGTTTCGATAAGCAACCTATTTTTGAGCGATGCTTTTACCAGGGAAGCCGATAAAACCGAACAGCTTCTTGCCGCCAGAATCCTTAACCCTGCCGGCACGCCCCGACTTCATGACATTACGGCGGAATAGCCAGACACCCATGCGCAATATGACGACAACGAAAACAGCCTGCCAGACAATAGCGACGAGATGATACCATAATGTCGCATCCTGCGCAGCTCGCGCTATCATCGCAAAGGGCGAGGTGAAGGGAAAGATAGCAGCGACAAGCTCGACAGGTTCGCCCAATTTGGAAACCGTATAGATAGCAAAGAAAAAATTTATCAGTTGCAGCATCGTAACCGGCATCGACAGGGTTTGCACTTCACGCACCGTAGCCGCCATTGCACCGATGCCGAGAAAGAGCGAGCCAAGGATCAGATAGGCCATAGTGAAATAGACAACGCCCAGGACCAGGAATATGGGCCATCCGACTGCAGGTGTTGGAAAGCTGGGCAATGCAGGGCCCGAAAGGCTGGCAAGGGCAAAACCGACCGTGCCCCATACGGTCAAACCGACAAAAGCCATGGCCAGCATCGCGAACAGCTTGCCAAGAAATACGGCATCCATCGGCACCGCAGCCGCCAGGATTTCGATGATCTTGTTTGCCTTTTCCTCGACCAGATTTGAAAGCACCATACCGGCAAGCAGCATGGTAAGCATGAAAAGTATGATTTGCGTGCCTTGCGCTGTTACAAGGCGTTGCGTCTTTTCGTTTCCAGCCGTCTGTTCGACCAGGCTGGTTTTGACTTCGGGAAGTCGAAGAGCATCGGAATGCTGTGCAAAACCGCTCAGCATAGCAACATCGCCGCGATACTTTTCAACCGGGCCCTTGGTACCGGTAAGTTGAGGATTGTCTAGTGTTCCGCTAAGTATTGCGGCCAGACCATTGGTCTTGTCGTCAAGCAATTTTTTAGGAGGAATATTGCGCGATGCTTCCGGCAAAACCTTCAATTCCGGAAACGCACCCTCGCCCATTTGCTTGGCAAGCACGGCCCGAGCGGCCAGCAGTTTCCCGCTATCCACTTCGGGCATAGTGAGGCCGACGACCGGCCGATCGATATCACGGGCAACCTGCCCACCAAGCGCACCAGCAGCACCGCCTACTAGGATCGGAAAGAGCGGTCCAAGGAGGAAGAAAAAGAACGCCTTGGAAAAGATGATCGCGGTAAAATCGCGGCGGCCGATGACATAAGCGGCGCGGATAAGATCGATCATGAAAGTTCCTCCGCTATGGGTCGGTCCATTTCGGCGGCGGCATCCTCACCGGCGATCGCGACAAAGGCATCATGCAAGCCAGGACGTTCGATCGAAAGCGATTTAACCCCTGCCCTACCCTCGACCAATGCGGTCAACAACGGCTCGGCCCCGCTATCGGGCAGGGTAAAATGCCACCAATTGCCTTCATGCCGCGCATCGGCAGGTAAGGCCTTGCGCCACGGCCCGTCATGCGTCTCGGTTTCCAGATGCACTTGGGGACGCAAGCGATCGCGTGCGGTCGAAACCAGCCCATCGAAACTGACCTTGCCTTTGGCAATGATCGCAATCCTTTCGCACAGACGTTCGGCGTGCGCGATGACATGCGTGGAAAAGATTACGGTGACGCCGCGTTCGGCCTGCGCGCGGATCATGCGCTCAAGCTTTGCCTGATTGAGGGCGTCGAGGCCCGAAAAAGGTTCGTCGAGTACGATAAGCCGGGGATCGTGAACGATCGTGCCCAACAACTGCACCGTCTGCGCCATACCCTTGGACAATTGTCTGATCTGGCGGTCGGCAGCATAACCGAGGCCCGCATCCTCCATCAGTTCGCGCCCACGTTTTTCGCCTTCTTTTAGCGGCAGACCACGCAGCGCGCCCATGAAAGCGATCGTATCGACCGCACGCATAGATTGGTAAAGGCCACGTTCCTCGGGAAGATAGCCGACTTGTTTGGACTGGCTCAAGGGGCGGTCCGAACCGAATAATGTCCGCACGCCCTCGTCAGGATCGATAATGCCCAGCAATATGCGGATCGTCGTTGTCTTGCCAGCGCCGTTCGGTCCCAGAATGCCGTAGATGCTGCCTTGTGGAACATTAAGATCGATCCCGTCGACCGCGCGGAAATCGTCGAACTTCTTGACAAGTCCGCGTGCCTCGATTGCATGCATAACGCTAAACCAACCCCAAAGAATGATTAAGCCTCAATTAGGGACGGCATGTGAAGAGACACAAGACAAATTTGGTTAACGCATTAAAGGAAAGGGCTCTGACTGAAGGTTTCGCCGATTGCAGAATCGTATCGGGAAAACTTGCACCTTTGGCCGGGCAGCGGTTGCGGCAGTGGCTGGATGAAGGTTGTCAGGGCGATATGATCTGGATGGCAGACCGTGCCGAGCAGCGTGCAAGCCCCGATGCGCTATGGCCTGAAGTCGGCTCGGTGATCATGCTAGGGATGAGCTATGCGCCCGAAACCGATCCGATGGCATTTGATCCGATCAAAGGCCGGGTTTCGGTCTATGCGCAGCGCAAGGATTATCACGATGTCGTAAA
>JBOFLS010000043.1:0-2859 GCA_051657985.1 Sphingorhabdus sp.
GCAGCGTCGGTACTTTGCAATCGCAGAATGGACACCATCCGGCAACATTTACGGCACCAGATCAGAAACCTGCAGGGCGCATGCAACTTTGTTGGAAAGCCGCTTGGCCTTTGGCTTCACCATCATTAAAAGACAACAAAGGCTGTATTGCATATGCAATACAGTTATGTCATTAATAGATGCCCGAAAAAATGGGTGGAAGAACAGGAACGGCGGAAAGCCTCATGCAGTCATCGCAATCCGAAACCGCGCGCAAGCATATGATCGACAGCCAATTGCGGACCAGCGGAATCACCACATCCTGGATTATCGGCGCTTTCATGAGGGTGGCCCGTGAAAATTTTCTTCCGGTCGACAAGGCCGCCTTCGCCTATCAGGACCGATCCATAGCGCTTTGCGAAGGGCGTTATCTGAACCCTCCGCTCGCCACCGCGCAACTTTTGCAGACGGCCCGGATCTCCACCAACGATTCGATACTGATTGTCGGCAGCGCGACCGGTTATATGGCGGCCCTGATCGCCGGCCGTGCACGGCGGATCGTTGCGCTTGAAAGCAACAGGACGCTGGCAGAAATCGGACGTGCCAACGTACCTGAGGTCGAACATGTCACCGCATCGCTTGCCGATGGCGCGCCCGACGCTGCCCCTTATACGCTGATCCTGATTGACGGCGCGATCCAGCATCTCCCGACCGCGATCGAGGCGCAACTGGCCGAAGGTGGCCGGGTTGTTACGGGGCTTGCCGAGGGGGAAGTACGCCGCCTGGCCATAGGCATCAAGCATGAGGGGCATCTGGTCCTGCGTCCGTTTGCGGATCTGGAGATTGCCCCTTTGCCGGGTTTCGAACGGGCAAGGGAATTTATGTTTTGAAACGGACGGTTCATTCTGCGGCACCCCATTTGATTCGCGCGTTTCTGCTTGGAACCGTGGGTTTTGGCGCGCTCGCGATCACCACCCCCGCGCTTGCCGATACGCTGCGCGAGGCATTGGTTTCGGCTTATGAGACAAATCCGAACCTCACGGCGGCACGCGAAGGGCAAAAGGCAACCAACGAGAGCGTGCCGCTGGCAAAGGCGGCTGGACGGCCAAGAGCCGATGCCAGCGTCGCCTATACCGAAAGCTTCCCGCGTTCCAACGGTGCGGGCAACAATTTCTCGCCCGACCGCATAGTGAGCATCTCACCCAACGTCTCGATCCCGCTTTATGCGGGCGGTGGCATCCGCAATTCGGTACGCGCGGCAGAAAACCGGGTGGAAGCGGGTTTCGCCAGCTTGCGCGGTACCGAAAGCGCAATCTTTTCCGCCGTCGTCGGTGCCTATATGGATGTGATTCGCGACGAGGCTATTGTCGAGCTCAACCGCGCACAGGCGGGTGTATTGCAGGTCAATCTGGAAGCAACGCGCGATCGCTTTGAAATTGGCGATTTGACACGCACCGACGTCGCACAATCCGAGGCACGATTGGCGTTGCAAATCAGTCAGCTCGAATCGGCCCGTGCCAATTTGATCCGTTCAAAGGAAATTTATATCCAATTGGTGGGGCGCGAACCGGGCGAACTCGAATCGCCCCCGCCCCTGCCCAATCTGCCGGTCGCCCCCGACGCCGCGGTGGATGTGGCAATCGACAACAATCCCGATCTGATCGCCGCGCGCGAAAATCGCGAGGCGGCCGGATTCGACCGCAGGGCCGCCAACGCATCCCGCCTGCCGACGGTTTCTGCGGTCGGCGGAAGCACGCAGAGCAACAATTTCGGCTCGATCGACACCCCCCTGCCCTATGATCGCTGGTCGAGTTCGGCGCAGATCGGTTTGCGGGCGAATATTCCGCTTTATCAGGGCGGCGAGGCTGGCGCACGCATCCGCCAGGCGCAGGCACGGTTGGGCCAGGCGCAGGAACTGGAAATCGCGACTGAACGCGAAGTGATCGCCCAGACCCGTGCCGCCTATGCCAGCCTGCAGGCTTCGCAGGAAGTTATCCTTGCCTCCGAACGTGCGGTTGCGGCGAACGAACTATCCTTAGAAGGCGTGCGTGCCGAAAACAGCGTGGGCAATCGTACGATACTCGATATCCTTAACGCCGAGCAGGAATTGCTGAACAGCAAGGTGCAACTGGTGACCGCACGCCGCAACGCTTATGTTGCTGGCTTTAGTCTGCTTGCTGCAATGGGCCGGGCCGAAGCGCGCGATCTGGGACTGGAAGGCGGTCCGCTTTACGATCCGCTGGCCGAATATAGAAAGGTCGATGGCGCCTGGACCGATTGGGACGGCGTGCCCGATCCGACCATCAAGGCTACCCGCACGGTTGACACGCCCGCACAAAAGGCGGAAATAACGCCATTACCAAAATATTAACTACGAATCAGTGGGCAAACCGGGGCAGTAAAAATGGCGAATGACCGCAGCGAACCATCGATGGAGGCGATCCTTTCGTCTATCAAAAAGATCATCGCCGATGAAGATCAGGGGCGCGCGTCGCCTGCAACCCGTCGTTCCGTCCGCGAAATGAAATCGGAAGAGGCCGAGGTTGAGGCCGAAGATGTGCTCGAACTGACCGAAACGGCTGTCAGCGGCGATGCTTCAAGCGAAGAATTGCTCGATGAAAGTAAGGCACAGAGCTTGGCGCAAAGCTTTTCGGTGCTGAAAACGCTGGCCGAACCGGGCGTTACCCCGCAAATCGTCCGCAGTGGCGAAACCTCGCTCGAGGGGCTGACCCGCGATCTCCTGCGCCCGATGCTGAAGGAATGGCTCGACGCCAATCTGCCCGCCATCGTCGAGGCAAAGGTTGCGCGCGAGATCGAACGGATTACCAAAAAGGGCTAGACCTTGTTCGATTTTGATTGAATCAAAATCGCGGTCTAATG
>JBOFLS010000044.1:0-7657 GCA_051657985.1 Sphingorhabdus sp.
CACGCGGGTTTGAGCCGGGCAATTGACGGGCAATGCCCGAATAGCGCCTCTCACCCTTGTCGATCACATGCAGGATCGGGCGGCTCCAGCGGTTCATCGCCGCGGGTGATAGGCCGATTGCGGTTTCCGCACGCAAGAAATGCTCGCATTGCAGTCCTGCCGTGACACCAGTTTCAGTCAGCACATATTCGGGGCGGAGCGGGTGGCCGTGCCCCGGATTGCGCATCGCCCACCCTTGCGCGATCGCACTATCCAAAGTGCGCGACAGGCTTTCCCGCGAAATTTCCATGCGATGGATCAACTCGACAAAGCGTGCCCCGCGCGAACGGGCAAGTTCGGCCAAAAGCTGGGGTAACCAGCGATGTTGGCCAAGGGCGATCAGCCGTTCGATTTCAGCCGTTGACATGATTTTCATGTAACTATACAAATGAGACTCAAGATGCAAGGAGGAGATTCGCAATGGCGCTGAATTATGTGCAAGAAATGACGGCTTCTTTGGGCGTGACCGACATTGATCGCGCGATTGCCTGGTATGGCGAAGTGCTGGGCTTTCAGTTGTTGTATAAGGCAGATGAGATTGGCTGGTGCGAAATGTCTACACATATGCCAGGCATCAATGTCGGCCTTAGCCAAAACGAGTCGGTTATCCAGGGTGGAGGTGCCACCAATGTCTGGAGTGTCGCCGATATTGAAGCGGCTAAGGCGCATCTTGATGCGCATGGTGTGAAACAGGATGGCGAAATCCAGCACATACCTAATATGGTAAAGCTGCTGACCTTTTTCGATCCTGATGGCAATGCGATGATGTTCGCAGAATCGCTGCAACAGGATTAAGGGCCATGCTGTACAATATCGCTATCCCTTTTTTGATTGCTTTGGCGATACCAGCAGCCCCCGACTCCACGGCTAAGATTGCTGATCTTGCATGGCTGGAGGGGAGCTGGGAAGGGCAGGGGATTGCCGGGGCACCTGCGGTTGAGGTTTATTCGCGCGCAGCCGATGGCACTATGGTTGGGCATTTTCGCCAATTAAACGCCAATGGCAAAGTGATGTTTTACGAGATCATCACCATTGAGGAAACCGGCGGTTCGCTCAGTTACAATGTCAAACATTTCAATGCTGACCTGACTGGCTGGGAAGAAAAGGGCGAAGTCAGGCGTTTTCCGCTTTCGGCGATACAATCGGGTCGTTGGGAATTTTCAGGTGTGACCTACGAACGCACTGGCCGCAACACTATGATCGCATCGGTTGCTGCCAAGGGTGCGGACGGTAGCCAAGAGACTTTGCAGTTCCGCTTCCGTCGGAAATCGCGTTAAAAGGGTGAATGGATCCCGCTCTTATCGAATTCCTGGAGGATGGCAGCGCCGATAAAAGCGCGTTGCATGATGTGCCTCGCATAACAGCGATCCTTGTGCAGGTGGCGCGCGAAGGTAGGGCGGTCAGCTATTCCGAGCTGCTCTTGCAACTGGGTTTTCGCTTCACCCGACCCAAGATGCGCGCGGTTTGCAAGACACTGGATGCTATTGATCGCGAAGCTGAAACACGCGGCGAGCCAGGACTTGCAGCGCTGGTAGTGCGCGAAAGCGATCGGCTGCCGGGGCAGGGCTGGTGGGTTGGCAGAGATGATTATAAAGGCGCATGGGAAGGTGCAGAGGCGCAGGCCTATCTGGTCGATCACCAACAGCGGGTATGGAGCTATTGGCAGAATCACCAACTGGCAAAAGATGAGGGTCCTGACCCTGGGGGCTGTTGAGATTCACAATGTTTGTTTCTTTTTCACTGTCATCCCCGCGCAAACGGGGATCCAGGGTCTGCAATGTCATTTCAGAACCGACGTTCAGACCATGGACCCCCGATCCAGTCGGGGGTGATATTTTTTTGTGGTTTGAAGCTTGAATCTCGACAGGCACTAGTTAATCGGCTGCAATCCGTAACTTATTTGTCAAATATCAACCTCTTCCGTCTAGACAGCTTGCCATGGATGAAAACGCCCGGAAAGGATTGATCATTGGTAGCATTGCCATGCTTCTTGGCATCGGCGGTACTGGCTATGCTTTCTATGTAAAGCAAACGGACTATGCGCCGGTCGTGGCTGTCGTAACCAAAGTCGAAACCCGCTGTTTTCAACATAGCGGTGGCGGCGACAAGCGGGAATATCGGTCCTATGTGCCGTCAGACGAGCGCAAATGCCCCGAAGATTTTTTAGGCCAGACCCAGCATCGGGACGATTTTTGGTCGCTCGCTCGGTTTAACTTTGTAACCTATCGTTATGTTTCTCCGGTTGATGGCAAAAGCTATGAGGGGGTCTACCGACGCTCGGGCTATAGCGATGCTCCTGAAATGGGGGTCGGCGCGCAAATAGAGGTTCGTGCGCACAAGGTCGAACCCGGCATGTCGCTTGTTGATGGTATCGCGCCAGCCTAATTAGGGTTCGGACCCTAAATAGGGACAGTCCCTATTTTTTGGATCATGATGTCTTTGTATTCGCGAAGGCTCGTGATCCCCGCGCAGGCAGGGGCTGCTGGAGAGGTTGCTCTGGCTTTGCCCCAGCCCCGGCCTTCGCCGGGGCAACGGTGCAATCAAAGGTTATTCTTCTAAGCTTTTACTTGCCTTGCAACGAGGCTTGCCTAACAAAAGCCCGGTGGAAGCCTTTTCAGACAAACTAGCGGCCTTGATGAATCGCATAGTGGGCGATAGCGCTTCAATCGAGAATATTGCGCGGCTTTCGGGCGGTGCCAATATGGAGAGCTGGTCGTTTGACCGGGCCGGGCAAGGCTATGTTCTGCGCCGAGCTCCCTCTGCCGCGTTTATGGAGGCGCGCGCCTTCGGGCACGATGTCGAGTCGGCTCTGGTACGTTTGGCCTATGATCGCGGCGTTCTTGCGCCGGAAATCATTGGAGAACTGATCGCCAGTGATGACCTTGGCACTGGCTATGTCATGCGCCGGGTCGAGGCAGAGGTGAACCCGGCTAAGATATTGGCCGCACCCGCCCCCTCGCTGATCCATGATATCGCGCGTGAACTGGCGCATATCCATGCGATTGCCCCGCGTGCAGATATTGCCATTCCTTATATGGATACCGGTTTAGCGCTCGCCGAACTCAAAAAACGCTTCCTTGTCTATGGCGGCGATCGCCCATTAATCGCGCTGGCCTTGCGCTGGTGTGAGAACCATTTGCCGCCGCCTGCTGAGCCGGTGTTAGTGCATGGCGATTTTCGCATGGGTAATTTGATGGCCGATGCGGAGGGCCTTGCTGCGGTGCTCGATTGGGAACTGGCACATTGGGGCGATACCCATGAAGACCTGGCTTATGGTTGTATGGCCGTGTGGCGTTTTGGCTATTATGACAAGCCCGCATTTGGCGTTAGCGATATTGACACCTATTTGGCCGCTTATGAAGCGGCTAGCCGCAGAAAGCTAGATCATGCGCGCTTTCGCTTCTGGCTAATCTATCGCACGCTCTGGTGGGCATTAGGCTGTATGCAGATGGCGGAAATCTGGCGTAGCGGGGCAGACCGCAATCTTGAGCGCGCGGTAATCGGGCGGCGCACGAGCGAGAATGAGGTCGATCTGCTTTTGCTACTGGAAGAGGATGCGTCCGAGATTGAACGTCGGCCTGTTTCATTCCCCGAAACGGCTAAGATACGCCGTGCCGGAGAGCCATCCTCGGTCGAAATGCTGGAGGCCGTGCGCGAATGGATCGACGGTAATGTGAAGCCAAAAGCCGAAGGCCGTGATAGGTTCATGGCTGCGGTGGCGATGAACGCACTGGGCATGCTGATCCGTGAGGCGGAAAACCCGGTCGATGTGCATGATGCGCAGCTTTCAGCAGATTTGCTTGATGGCACAGTCTCGCTTGCAACACCGGGCCTGCTGGCGCGTTTGCGCAAGGATATGCTTGCCAAGCTTTCCAATGACAGTCCCAAATATGCCTCGCTTGCCGCTGCCAAAGCGCGCTGGCTGAGGCCCTGAAATGTTCAGCAGCGCTGATAAAGCTATTGTTTGTGCGGTGCGTGCACATGGAGAGGCGGGGGCCATCGTCCGTTGTCTGACGCCCGATCAAGGTATGCTGGCGGGCTATGCGCAGGGCGCGCGCGGACGCGTCCTGCGACCAGTGCTAATCCCTGGCAATATCGTAAAGGGCGAATGGCGCGCGCGTACCGCAGGTCAGCTCGCATCGCTTTCAATAGAACTCGAACATAGCCGCGCGCATTTGTTAAGCGAACCGCTAGCGATCGCAGCGATAGACTGGGCTTGCGTCCTGACTGCTGCAACTTTACCCGAAGCGCACCCCTATCCGAGGATATACGATGCGCTTGACGGACTGCTTACCGCCATAGAGCTTTCTCCGGCTGCGCGCGGTTGGGCGACAGGCATGGCAAGGTACGAAGTGCTTCTGCTTTCTGAATTGGGTTATGGCGGGCAAGATATGCTGGCAAGTGCCGATACTGCTGCTGCTTTAAAGACGATGGCAGGAAATCGTGAAGCTCTGCTTCAGCATGTTTTGGGCGAAAAGCGCATCGACCTACTTGCCGCGCGCGAACGGCTGGTAGATCGGCTGAAAAGGACAGTTGCGTAAATCCCCCCATGACGGCAAGGGCAAGACCGACATTTCAGTATCGTCCGCTGAAATTGTTTTAGCATCCATCGTGCAACCGAAACCTAAGGGTAGGAAGGAAAAATGGATCCTAAAACAAGTTCAGGGTGGCGTTTGCTTTTTGTGGAAAAAATATATGCTCATTGCCCTGTTGCCCGGAGACGGGATTGGTCCCGAAGTTGTCGCCGAAGCGCGGCGCGTGTTGGAAGCGCTGGCTTTGCCGGGGCTGACATTCGAAGAAGCTCCGATCGGTGGCGAAGCGTATAAAGCAGGCGGCCATCCATTGCCGTCGGAAACGCTTACATTGGCAAGACGCGCCGATGCCATATTGTTCGGTGCGGTCGGTGATCCGGATTGCGACGCGTTGGAACGCCATTTGCGTCCCGAACAAGCGATTCTCGGTTTGCGCAAGGAATTGGCGTTGTTTGCCAATCTACGCCCTGCAAGGCTCTTTCCGGAACTTGCGGATGCCTCCGCTCTACGCCCCGAAGTTGCCAGTCAAATCGACATGATCATCGTGCGCGAACTCAATGGCGACGTTTATTTCGGCGAAAAAGGAATGCGTAAAACGGCGGATGGCAAGCGCGAAGGCTATGACGTCATGTCTTATAACGAAGACGAAGTGCGCCGGATCGCGCGGGTCGGCTTTGAAACTGCGATGGCGCGGGGACGGAAGCTTTGTTCGGTCGACAAGGCCAATGTTCTTGAAACCAGCCAGCTGTGGCGCGATGTGATGATCGAGACGGGGCGGGAATTTCCCGAAGTCGAGCTGTCCCACATGTATGTCGATAACGCCGCGATGCAGCTGGTACGCAATCCTGGGCAATTCGATGTGATCGTGACCGGCAATCTGTTCGGCGATATCCTCTCGGATCAGGCGAGCATGTGCGCCGGCTCGATCGGCATGCTGCCCTCGGCCTCGCTCGATGCCAATAAAAAGGGTCTTTACGAACCCATCCACGGCAGCGCGCCCGATATCGCCGGGCAGGGGAAAGCCAACCCGCTGGCGACGATATTGTCAGCCGCGATGATGCTGCGCTACTCTCTAGGGCAGGCTGAAGCTGCCGACCGCATCGAGGCAGCGGTTGCAACAGCGCTGGCAAATGGCGCGCGTTCACCCGATCTCGGCGGTAATATGAATACGAGTGAGATGGGCGATGCTGTCCTCGCTGTGCTATAGCGGTAACGCTAAACCCATCAAGAGGGACATGTCTTGGATGCAGCGCTCTAATATGAAGCGTAGGTCGTCAAGCGCATTATGGGTTTGCTTTTCAACAACGTTCTTTTCATTGACGCAAACCCTCTAGTTCCCGAAAAGCACCACCATGAAAAAGTCCACTGGTCTCGATCGATCAATTACCTCCAAATGGCGCCCTGCGACACAGGCTGTTCGTGGCGGTACTTGGCGTAGCGAGCATGGCGAAACCTCCGAAGCGCTTTTCCTGTCTTCAGGCTATACCTATGACGATGCCGAAACCGTAGCCGCCCGTTTTGCGGGGGAAGCACAGGGCATGACATACAGCCGCCTGCAAAATCCGACGGTGGCGATGGTTGAGGAACGTATCGCGTTGATGGAAGGCGCGGAAGCGTGCCGGATGCAGGCGACCGGCATGGCGGCGATGACCACGGCGATGCTGTGCCAGCTCAGCACTGGCGACCATGTGGTGGCCGCGCGCGCGGCGTTCGGTTCGTGCCGCTGGCTGACCGACAGTCTGTTGCCGCGCTGGGGGATCACTACCACTACGATCGACAGCCGCGACAATGATGCGTGGAAAGCTGCGATCCAACCCAATACCAAAGTTTTCTTTTTCGAAACTCCAGCCAACCCGACAATGGATATTGTCGACATGGCCTATGTCTGTGGGCTGGCGAAAGAGCACGGCATCACCACCGTGGTCGATAATGCCTTTGCCAGCAGCGCACTCCAGCGACCTCTGGAATTTGGTGCGGACGTAGTCGCCTATAGCGCGACTAAGTTGATGGACGGGCAGGGCCGGGTGCTTGCTGGCGCTGTGTGCGGTACCGAAAAGTGGATCAACGATGTGTTGCTGCCTTTCCAACGCAATACGGGTCCTAACTGTTCGCCTTTCAACGCATGGGTAGTACATAAGGGTTTGGAAACGCTCGAACTTCGGGCAATGAAGCAATCGGAAAATGCAGTGGCGGTAGGACGCTTTTTGGAAGGCCGCGTGCCCAAGATGCTGCATCCGGGCCTTGCCAGCCATCCACAGCATAATCTGGCCATGAGTCAGATGAAGGCGTGCGGGCCTATCTTTTCCTTCGTGCTCGATGGCGGGCGTAAGCAGGCAATGGCGCTTTTAAACGCGCTCGAGCTCATTGATATCTCAAATAATATCGGCGACAGTCGCACTCTTTGCTGCCATCCGGCCTCGACTACGCATTACAGCGTGTCGCCCGATCAACGTGAGATCATGGGGGTGGAAGAAGGCATGCTGCGGATCAATATCGGGCTTGAAGACCATCAAGATTTGATCGACGATCTCGATCAGGCTTTGCTAAAGGTGGGGCTATGATCCTCGATGCTTTCTTTACCGATTCCGAAACCACCGACGGCGTAACCGTACGTGTCGTTACCAATTTTCTTGAAGATCAATCTTCGCCTGCGCAAAATCGCTGGTTCTGGTCTTATCATATCCGCATTGAAAACCATCGCGACGACCCCGTGCAATTATTGACCCGTCACTGGAAGATTACTGATGGACGTGGAATGATCAGCCATGTGGACGGTGAAGGCGTTGTCGGCGAACAACCCTTGTTGCAGCCGGGCGCAAGCCACGACTATGTATCGGGCTGTCCACTGGCCACACCCCATGGCATGATGGAAGGGCATTATCGCTTCATCCGCGAAGATGGCTCAACCTTCCTTGTCGAAATTCCGGGTTTCAGGCTGGTTGCGCCGGCGACGGCCCGATGAAGCGCACGCATCTTCCCCTAAACGGCCTGCGTGTGTTCGATGCAGCGGCAAGACATTTGAGTTTCACGAAGGCGGCGGACGAGCTTGCAGTTACCCCCGCCGCGGTCGGGCAGCAGATCCGTGC
>JBOFLS010000045.1:0-2757 GCA_051657985.1 Sphingorhabdus sp.
TCGGTCTTGTCGTAAAGCTTGTCGACGATCGAAGAGATGGTCGCCTTGATAAATCCGGTGCCGAGGACGATGAGCGCAAGACCGAGCAAAACGCTCCAGCTTTTCAGATAATAGGCCGCAACCAGCCAGCTTTTTGCAGCCGAAGGGTTGTCAAACGCCGCTGCCATTGCCGCGACGTCCTGAGGCATCGGAGAGAGTTTGCCGAGGACGACGCCGGATTGCTTAATGGCATCGTCAACCGCGAAGCCCGACATATATTCGATGATAGTAGGCCAGATGACCGGCCCGGCCATCAGGAAATGGCCAAGGGTGACCATGATCCCGCCAAACAGGATACAGCGGCGCTCGCCCCAATACCTACTGGAAACCCATCCGCCCAGGGCGGGCGATGCAAACACCAGCCCGGAATAGATGCCGTAGAGCTTGACCGCGTCCGCCTTGTCCCAGCCAAAGCCGTCATTTACAACCGGACTGCTGAGAAACAGGACGAGCAGCCCCACCATTCCGTAATAGCTGAAACGTTCCCACATTTCGGTTGCCGCAACCAGAAATATTCCGGGCGGGTGCCCTTTCAGCGATTGTGCCGAACGGGCGTGAGAAGATGCAGGTAGGCCGACCATAGATTGGATACAATATCCTATTTTATTGACAAAGCAACTGGCAAGCGGCAATCTTCATAAATCGGCTGAGCAAGGGAGGGCGATCCATGAAGCTAAGGGCAAAACTGTCCCTTTCTTTGGCCGTGCTTGCATGTTTTTCCGGCTCAACTTCGGCCCATGCCACCCTCCCCGACGGGCTTTGGCAGCAACGCGGATATGGGCGGATACACCAGGTTAAGGACGGCAAGCTGGGCAGCTGGACCATCGGCAAAGGCTATTGCTACAAGGGCGGCACAAGCTATTCCGCGCTGGACCGCACCGAAGCGCTAAGCCCCGCCTATTATGTCGCATATGAACAAGGTGGCATAACGCCCTATCATTTCGACAGGCTGACGGGCCTGCCGCCTGAATGCGGCAAAGCTTTCGAGAGCAAAGACCCGTTCGTCAATTTCGACAGCCTTTGGCAGCAATTCTACGATCATTATGGCCTGTTCGATCTGAAAAAATCGGATTGGCTGAAAGTGTACCGTGAGTTTCGCCCGCGCGTGACCGCAACCATGACGGACGATGCACTATGGGCAGTGATCACCGAAATGCTGCAAACGCTGGACGATGGCCATGTCAATCTTTCCGGCCCTGACCGCAGTTGGTATCCCAAACGGAACCGATCATTGCAGCAAGCGCTGAATGGTAAGAATGAGGATGAATTCGTGTCGGCTGCGTGGGAACGCTTGCCCAAATTGCACGTCCGGCGCCATCTGGAATTTGCGTTTGAAAACCGTCTGGCTTGGGGCGAGGTTGATAAATCCGTTGCCTATCTTGCCATCAACAAGATGCGGACCGTGGATCATGATGATGGTTCATTGCAGTCAGAAGTGTCTCAGATCGAAGAGATTTTCGACACGAAGATCGGCCCCTTCCTTGCGAAATATCCCAAGCTTATCGTGGACTTGCGCGTCAATGATGGCGGTGCGGATGCGGTCGCGCTTGCCATTGCAAGTCGGCTGGCCGCGGGCAAATGCCTGGCCTTTCGCAAAATTTCGCTCGGGCTGGGCAGTATGTCGACCGGAGCCAATGTCTATACCGAACCCGCGGTGGGCAAAGCCCCGCTGGAGACATCAATCGTGATACTCACCAGCCCCCAGACGGCAAGCGCGTCCGAAATATTCCTGCTTGCGATGAAGGCGCAACCCAATGTGCAATTGATCGGAGAGCGCAGCTGGGGCGTTTTTTCGGATGAATGGGCGGGACGGATGCCAAACGGTTGGGCTTTCACCATGTCCAATGAACGCTATGTCGATCCGGCTGGACGGGATTATGAAGGTGTCGGTATCGATCCTGACATCGAAGTGCAGGTGTTCAAGGAAGGCGATCTGATCAAGAACAGCAGGCCATCGTTCGAACGCGGCCTTAGGCAGGTTCGCAAGATGAAATTCGATCGGACTGCGTCATGCAAATGATGCGTTTGGCATGGCTGCTGATTGGTGTTTTGACTTCGGTTTCTGCGCAAGCGCAATCTCTGACATCGATCGAAAGCAGTGGATTTTCAGAATATGTCGAACGCAATTTGGGGGACTGGTCGATACCAGGCGCCTCGGTTGTCGTCTTCGACAAAGAAGGGACTGTCTATGCGCGCGGCTTTGGCGTTCGGCAGGTTGGTCGACCAGCGAAAGTCGATCCTGATACCGCATTTGGCATTGCATCTGTCACGAAAACGCAGATCGCTGCAACGATCATGGTGCTTGAAAGCCAAGGCAAGCTCAAAGTCTCGGACATGGTGCAAAAGCATATTCCGGAGTTTCGTGTCGCCGATCCGAGGGTCAGCGCGGACCTGACGCTTCATGACTGCCTTTCGCACAGATCGGGCATCGAAACCTACAGGGACTGGATCGAGGAAGTGCCGTTTCTGTCAGGTGAGAACGCCCTGAAACGCAGCCATCTCCTCCCTCAGGCTTTGCCGCTTCGGCAGGAGCACCGATATAATAATTTCTGCTTCGTCATTTTGGCCGAAGTTATCAGCCGCAAAGCCAGCATGCCTTGGCAAAAGGCCTTGCATGAACTGCTTTGGAAACCGCTAGGCACGCGGTCCAGTTATTCGGGCCCGCAGGAGTTTGCCCGGAAAGACGCGATATTACCAACTGGCGATGGCTGGCTTCCC
>JBOFLS010000046.1:0-12509 GCA_051657985.1 Sphingorhabdus sp.
TAATTGGCAATAACGCGACGGCCTTTTTCTTGAAGCTTGAGACTGATTGCTTCCCCAATCCCGCGGGTACCGCCAGTTACTATTGCAATGCGCGTCATGTCATCCTCTCCTGCCCTCTTGCAAAACGCATAATGCGAGTTCGTCCACGCAACAAGTTTCCGTAAACGTCAGCGCATTGCTATGCCTGCCGCCACAAGGACTGTCCCTTTGGGGACAGTCCCCAAAGGGACAGTCCTTTATAGCCAGCCTGAAAGTTCGCGACGAACCAAAGCCTCAAGCATGTTCATGCCTGCATCGCTGGCGTTGAGACAAGGAATATAGGCGTAACGCTCGCCTCCCGCTTCCTCGAACTGCTCCCTGCCTTGCATCGCAAGCTCTTCCAGTGTTTCCAGGCAATCCGAGGAAAAACCGGGAGCGAAGATGGCTACGCGTTTCCTGCCTTCTTTACCTAGACGGTGCAGCGTATCCTCGGTCGAAGGCTCCAGCCATTTGGCAGGCCCAAAGCGCGATTGGAACGCAACAGTCAACGGTCTGCCCAAAGCCTCCGACACTAATCGCGCCGTCTTCTGACAATGGCAATGATAGGGATCGCCCAATTCCAGCGTGCGCTTGGGCATGCCATGGAAACTGGCAATGATGGTTTCGGGTTCGAAGTCGAGTGCTTCAAGGCCTTGGCGCAAGGATGTAGCGAGCGCATCGATATAAACGGGATCGTCATGATAAGCAGGCATCGTCCGCAATGCGGGCTGCCAGCGCATCGTCGCCAGCGCGCGAAAGGCATCATCGACCACCGTGGCTGTCGTTGCACCCGAATATTGCGGATAAAGCGGGGCAACCAATATGCGATCGCAGCCATCGGCCTTCATTGCGGCAAGCTGGCGCAGGATCGATGGTTCGCCATAACGCATGGCATAGCGTATATCGGCCTCGGGCAAGCGGGATTGAAGCGCCACGGCTTGCGCCTTCGTGAAAACGGCCAGCGGCGAACCCTCTTCCGACCAGACTTTTGCATAATTGGCAGCCGATTTTCGCGGCCGCACATTCAGGATGATCCCTCGCAATAGCGGCTGCCAGACAAGCGAGGGTATTTCCACCACACGTTTGTCCGATAGGAACTGTCGCAGATAACGCCGCACGGCTGGGGTGGTCGGTGCCTCGGGTGTGCCGAGGTTGACGAGCACGACCCCGATTTTCGGGGTTTTAACGGGGGGGTGATTGGCGGGAAGGTTCATAACCAAGCTACTTACATTCTAAAATTTTTTACCGTTCGCCCTGAGTAGGTACTGAGCGATAGCGAAATGCCGTATCGAAGGGTTCTTCGATACGCCTTTCAGCCGTTCGGCTTCAAGGCTACTCAGCACGAACTGATAAAAGGCGATGGCTTGCTTTCAACGGTTAAAGCCCGCGCGACAATAAGGGCAATTCCCTCAGCTTGATGCCCGCTGCCGAAAACAGTGCATTCGAGATTGCCGGTGCGACTGCGGCTACACCAAGCTCACTAACCCCACCCGGTTCTTCCTCATTCCGCAGAAACTCGACTTCGATTTCGGGGATGTCCGACAGCAATGGTAGATCGAGATCGCGAAAGCGGCGGGCAACGGGAAGGCCGTTTTCATAATCTGTTGCCGAACCCAGCGCCTGTGCAAGACCAAAGATGATGCCACCCTCTATCTGTTGCCGCGCCAGTTCGGGATTGATCAGCCGCCCGCAATCGACACAGGCCGATATGCGATCGACGCGCACGCCGCTTTCATCGGTGCGCGCGGTCGCGATGACGGCAATATGGCTGCCATACATCGAATGGCAGGCAATCCCTTTGCCACTGGCCCCCGCCCCGCCGTCCCAGCCTGCAAGTGCCGCCACACCTGTCAAGCAGCGCGCCAGCCGGGTCTGCCCGACAAGCATCTGCATGCGATAGGATAGGGGCTCGATCCCGGCAGCGGCGGCCAGTTCGTTGACGAAACTTTCAACGAAAAAGGCCGTGTAGCTGTGCGCATTGCCGCGCCATAGACCGGCAGGCAATGGCAGGCTGACCGGAAAATGATCGATCGTCAGATTGGGGATCGCGTAGGGCGGCATTGCACCGTCGATCGCAAGCGGATCGTGCTCGCCTGCGGTCGAACGCAAAGCCTCAGCCGGGGTTTCCCCCGAAAGCCTGGCGATTTGCTCGCGTGCGACTGCCGGCACGGCGATCCGCACGGCCAAGCCGGCAATACGTCCCGCAACGTCAAGCGATGCAGTCATCCGGGCCAACGCTGGCGGGCGGACATGATCGCGGATGAAATCTTCGGGGCGTGACCAGACGACCTGCACCGGTCTTCCCATATGTTTTGCCAGCACGGCCACCTGACCCGCAATCTGCTGATCGAGATTGCGCCCGAAGCTGCCGCCGGCTTGCATCGGAATAAGCGTCACCGCATTTTCAGCAACGCCGATCGCCTTCGCCGCTGCGGTCCGGGCGGCTTCGGGGGCCTGCGTCGCAAGCCATAGGGTCAATCGACCGTTTCTGAACTCGGCAGTCGCGCTGCGCGTTTCCAGAGGCGCATGCAGCGCTGGCTGTACCGAAAACTGGCTGCGAAAGATACGCGTGCCTGCTGCTTTTTCCAGGCTCGCATCGACCGAGCCGATATCGACGAAGCGCGATCCCGGCCCCTTGTCCAGCGCGCGCTCCATTGCTGCGGTCATTTCACCGCTGTCGGGCATAGGCCCCGTTGTCGCAAAGGTCGGCGCGATTGCATCGAGCGCCTTGTTTGCAGCCCACCAATTTGCAGCAAGGGCCGCTACCCAATGTTCGGTGCGTACAATATCGACCAGCCCCGGAATTGACTTCGCACCATCGCGTTCGATTTCTTTCAGCCTGTTATCGCCGATCGGCCCGGCCCGTACCGACGCGAAAAGCATATCGGGCAAGCGCACATCGCCTGCAAAATTGGCACTGCCATCGACCTTTGCAGCAACGTCGAGCCTTATCGCCTCCTGTCCGGAAATTCCGTTTTTTGCAAAGGCGCGTAGTGGCACAGGGCTGGGCGGTTCCAGCTTGGCCGCCTGTGCTGCCAATTCGGCAAAGGGAATCTTCTTCTTTTCGAAAGTGACGAACCCGCCTTCGGCTTCGCAATTTTCCCATTCGGTGTCCCAACGCTCGGCCGCAACCATGCATAACAGGCTACACGCGGCAGCACCCGCAATCCGGCAGGGCCGCTCAAACTGACGGATAGAGGTAGAGCCGGCGGTTATTCCATAAGCGTTGCGCGTTGCCCATTCGTCGGTAATTCCATCGATATCGGGATTGCGGCTGATCAGACCCAGCCTGGCAGGCATGAAGGCCGAACGCCATTCGCGTACGAAAAGCTCATTGGCAAAAACCGGACTGGGCAAGGCGGGCTGCACTGCAACCGTCCGCCAGTCAGCGCCCAGTTCTCCAGCGACGATTTGCGCCAGCGCGGTATAGCTACCCTGCCCCATCTCCGCCTGCGGGATTGCAATCGTAACGCGACCATCCTCGCCAATCTTCAGCCAGTGACCAAAGATATGCTCGCCCTTTTCTGCGACTAAGTTGGGCATATAGCGACGTGGCCATACGGCCCAAGCAACCAGAAGGCCGACGCCCACCCCGCCGCCAATCAGCAAATTGCGGCGGCTGATTTCAATCCCCCCCGTCTCACTCATTCAGCACCGCTCCCATCGATTTTCAGGGCAACCTTTTGTGCGATTTCCGCAAAAGCATGTGCGATCGGATCGTTGCCCAAAGCAGGCGGTATGCCCGCATCGCTCGCCACCCGGACCGAGATATCGAGCGGGATACGGCCCAGAAAATCTATGCCCATTTCGGCCGCAGCCGCTTCGGCCCCGCCGCTGCCGAAGGGATCGCTGACCTCGCCGCAATGCGGGCAGAGATAGCCTGCCATATTTTCGACCAGGCCGATGATCGGCACCTTTGCCTGATTGAAAAAGCCGATGGCGCGCTCGGCATCCATCAGCGCCAGATCCTGCGGGGTAGAGATGATCAGCGCGCCCGCGGGCTTGTGCTTCTGGATCATCGAAAGCTGGATGTCGCCCGTGCCGGGGGGCATATCGACGATGATTTCGCGAACATCGCCCCAATGCGCATCGACCAGCTGGGTCAGCGCCTGCCCCGCCATCGGCCCGCGCCAGGCAATCGCCTGGCCGGGGGCGGCAAGCTGCCCCATCGACAGGAAAGGCACCTCGCCAGCCCCTGCCACAGGATACATCTTCTTGCCTTCGGCTTCGGGCTTCACGCCTTCGACGCCAAGCAAGCGCGGCTGGGAGGGGCCGTAAATGTCGGCATCGACCAACCCGACGTTCCGCCCTTGTCGTTTCAAAGCCACTGCAAGATTGGCCGACAGCGTAGATTTTCCGACCCCGCCCTTGCCGCTCGCTACTGCGATCAGCCTGGGCATGATACGCTCAGCGGTCTGCAACAACTTGATTGATGCGCCCGGCGCGATTTCGCCAACCGCCATATGGATTTTTCTTGCCAGGTCCGCACGCATCGCCTCGTCAAGCCCTGCAACGTCAAACATCAGCGAAATCGTGCCATCCTTTTCGCGTACCCCGCTGGTGCGGCCGCCTGAAACCTGCACCAACGCCGCGCCAATTGTATCGATATCGATCATGGGACAGCCGAATAGAATCAGATTGTCTGGAATGACACTGTTTTTCTTCGAAACGCCTCCTATATGTCGGGTCATGAGCAAAGAAGTGGATGGCGGGGCTCCGCATATATCGCAAAATGAGGGCAAGGGTCCCTGGGATTTGCCCGGATCGGGAAGCAGCGGTGGCAGGCCGAGCAGACCGGCTTCCAGCGACACGGGCGATGGCGACAAGCCCAAGCCGGCAAATCCGTGGGATCCGCAAGGTGCCTCGCAACAAGGCAAGCCGCGCGGTCCTTCACTCGAGGAAATTTTCCGTCGCCCCGGTGGCGGTTCGGGGGGTGGCTTCGGCGGTCTTCCGCCACGCGCTAATGGAAAAAGCTGGTGGCCGGTTATCGTCGGCGGCCTTGCTGCCTTCTGGATTCTTTGGACGAGCATCCATCGCATTGGTCCTGAGCAAGAGGGCGTCGTCACATTATTTGGCAGCTATTCGCGTACCGTTGCCCCCGGCATCGCCTTTACTCTTCCGGCTCCGATCGAGCGACTGGAAAAGGTGGATACACAGCAAATCCGAACCACCTCCATCGGATCGGTGCGCGCAAACAGCGAAAATCTGGTGCTGACGCGCGATCAGAACCTGGTAGACATGGCCTATGACGTCCGTTGGTCGATCCGCGATCCGGAATTGTATCTTTTTCAGCTCGATCAGCCCGAAACCAGCGTTCAGGAAGTTGCCGAAAGCTCGATGCGCGCGGCGGTTGCCAATTTCGATCTGATCCAGACGATCGGCGGCAGCCGTTCGGAAATCGAGGCGCAGGTGCGCCAGCGAATGCAGGCGATCCTCAACGAATATCGTTCGGGCGTGTTTGTTCAAAGCATTTCGATCCGAGAGTCGGATCCTCCGGCACAGGTCAACGATGCCTTTCGTGAGGTGAACGCCGCGCAGCAACGTCGTGAAAGCTATCTGAACGAGGCGCGTGCCTATGCCAGCAGGGTGACCGAGTTGGCGGCAGGGGAAACTGCCGAGTTCGACAAGATTTACGAACAATATGCCACCGCGCCCGAAGTCACGCGCCGACGTCTCTATTATGAGACCATGGAGCAGGTGTTGGGCAAGGTCGACAAGACGATTGTCGAAAGCGGTAATGTGACGCCCTATCTTCCGCTTCCCGAAATCCAGCGCCGGGCAAATCCGCCCGCTGCCAGCAATGAAACCGTAACCGTAACCGGGAACAAGCAATGAGCCGTCTAGCCCTTAAAAATCCGATCGTCCTTGGTATTATCGGCGTTGCGGGTCTTGTCCTGCTAGGCAGCTCGGTATCGGTGGTACCTGAAACCAAACAGGCGATTATCAGCAGCTTTGGCCAGGTCCAGCGTGTTGTAAATGCCTATAAGGATAAAGAAACATTCGGTAATACCAACGCTGGCTTAACTTTTCGCATCCCCTTTGTCGAACAGATCCAATATATAGACAAACGCGTATTGAGTGTTGAGATGGAACGGCAGGAGGTTCTTTCGACCGATCAGCTCCGTCTGCAGGTCGATGCCTTTGCCCGTTTTCGCGTTACAAAACCCACACTGATGTACCGGACGATTCGCACCGAAGACAGATTGCGCGATCAATTGCGCACGATTCTCGGATCTTCGTTGCGCAACGAGCTTGGACGCACGGCATTTGCCACAATGCTTAGCCCGGAACGCGGCCAGGTGATGGATCGGGTGCAGACAGCGCTCAACCGCGAAGCGCGCAAATATGGTGCGGAGATCATCGATGTGCGCATCAAGCGTGCCGATCTTCCCGATGGCGCGCCGCTGAAGTCCGCTTTCGAACGCATGCGAAGCGCACGCCAACAAGAGGCGATTGCCATCGATGCCGAAGGTCAGAAAGAAGCGCAGATCATTCGTGCCAACGCCGAAGCGGAAGCCGCACGCATCTATGCTGCCAGCTATGGCAAGGATCCGGGTTTTTACGACTTCTACCGTTCTATGCAATCATATCGGCGAACCTTTGCTGAAGAAGGGCAGAATGGCAATGGCAAGACTAATATCGTATTGTCCCCCAACAATGAATATTTACGCAATTTCAAGAGCGGTGGTTCGCAGTAAGTCGTTTGTCGAACGGGATAGGCGGTTTGCCAAGCGAACAAAGCCCGTCTTGATGCGTTCAATCGGCGTTCATTTTGAAACGTCATGAATTTTAAGGTGTTTGTCAGCGCATGCTGACTTGGAATTTGAGAGGAATATATATCGTGCGTTACGCCTATGGAGTGACTGCTTTATTGCTGCTTTCGGGCAGTGCCTTTGCGCTTTCGACCGGCAACCCCGGGCCAGTGGCCGCGGTGCAGGGTCCTGTGACGATGGCTCAATCGGGTCTTGCGCCACGCGGCGCGCCCAACAGCTTTGCCGATCTGGTCGAACGGCTGCAACCGGCGGTGGTCAATATTTCGACCCGTCAAAAAGTGCAGGTTGCAACCAGTTTCAACCCCTTTACCGGCGAACGCCGCCCCGTTACCCAAGAACAGCAAAGCGGCGGTTCGGGTTTCATCATTTCAGCTGACGGTTACATCGTCACAAATAACCACGTCATTGCGGGCGGCCCCGAAGGCAATGCGGTCGATGCGGTCACCGTCACATTGTTTGACGGTAAGGAGTATACCGCAAAGATCGTCGGTCGCGATCCGACCTCGGACGTTGCCGTGATCAAGATCGATGCTGCCAACCTGCCGTTTGTCGAAATGGAAAGTTCGCAGAAAAGCCGCGTGGGTGATTGGGTCATCGCGATCGGCAACCCGCTTGGCCTCAACAGTTCGGTGACGGCGGGCATCATCTCCGCGCTCCAGCGCAATATCGGCGCGGGTGGCGCCTATGATCGCTTCATCCAGACCGATACGGCGATCAATCCCGGCAACTCGGGCGGTCCGCTGTTCAACCTGCAGGGTAAAGTCATCGGTATCAACAACCGTCTGATTTCGCCCGTTGGCGCAAATATCGGTGTCGGCTTTGCCATTCCGGCGGAGGAAGCGACGCCCGTAGTCGAATCGCTGCGCAAAGGCGTTCGACCCGAACGTGGCTATCTGGGTCTCGGCATCCAGCCGGTTAGCGCCGATACGGCGGATGCGATCGGGATCGCCAAAAACCGCGGAGAGTTTATCAACCGTGTCGTCAAAGGCGAAGCGGCTGACAGGGCTGGACTTCGCGAAGGCGATATCGTCCTGAAAGTTAATGGCCAGGACATAACGCCCGACAACACGCTTTCCTATATCGTCGCCAATATCAAGCCGGGCACGCGTATCCCGCTCGATATTCTGCGCGAAGGCAAGCCGTTACGCTTGACAGCAACGGTCGGCACCCGCCCGAGCGAGGAAAAGCTGGCACAGAGCAATTTCGATCCGGAAGAGAACAAGGATTTCCAGAATAATGGCGATGATGCCGATGCGAAAGCGATCCGCGATGCGGTTGGTGTCAGCGTTATTCCGCTTGATGCAGAAATCGCACGTCAGCTTGGCATGGGCACCGACGTCAAGGGGGTCGTTGTCGATATTCCCGGAACCGGATCGGCCGCACAGGCGGGGATCCGTCGCGGGGATGTGATCACCTCGGTCAATTACAAGCCGGTCACGACCACCGCACAATTCGCCGCTGCCATAAACGATGCGAAAAAAGCCAACCGCAGCGCCGTCCTCCTTGGCGTGAAGCGCCGCGGTGCAGCCACGCAATATGCGACGGTGCGGATCGACTAATCGCGCTATCAACTTCGCGCCGAAGGTGTTAATCGGCTTGCTATGACGCTGATTGACACTCTTTGGCGTGATGACGCCTTTGGAATTCTTCCGGACCTTGTGGCACTGCGCCGTGATATCCACCGTGAACCCGAGCTGGGCCTGCATAATCCGAAAACGCTGGCCAAGATAAAAACGGCACTTAAGGGTCTGCCCTTGGAATTTCGCGAGGGCCCCTCGACTACCGGACTGATCGCGATCCTGCGTGGCCCATCCAACGGACGCACCGTCCTTCTGCGCGGCGATATGGACGCGCTGCCGCTTATCGAAGATACAGACCTCGATTACAGTTCGACGATAGAGGGCGCGATGCATGCCTGTGGGCATGATACCCATGTCGCGATGCTAGTGGGTGCGGCAAAGATGCTGTGCGCACACAAGGATAAGTTGGCGGGCACCGTCTATTTCATGTTCCAGCCGGGTGAGGAAGGCCACCATGGCGCGCGCTTCATGCTCGACGATGGCCTGATTGATCCCTTGCCCGATGCCGCCTTTGCGCTCCATATCATGCCGAATGCGCCGCATGGTATCTTTACCGGGCGTGCCGGGCCGCTGCTCGCTTCCTCCGATGTGCTGACGATTACAGTCAAGGGTGCGGGCGGCCATGCCTCAATGCCGCATGATGCGATTGATCCTATCCCTGTCGCTTGCGAGATCGTGTCGGCAATCCAGACAATGGTAACGCGCAAGGTTTCGGTGTTCGATCCGGCCGTGGTGACGATCGCCAAGATTGTTTCGGGCACGACCAACAATATCATCCCCGAAACCGCGGAACTGACGGGTACGATCCGCACACTTTCGCCAAAGCAGCGCACGCACGTCGCGCAGGAATTGCACCGCCTGGCCCCTGGCATTGCCGCGGCGCACGGATGCAGCGCGGAGGTGGAAATCGTCG
This sequence comes from Sphingorhabdus sp., assembly GCA_051657985.1. Classification (GTDB taxonomy): domain Bacteria; phylum Pseudomonadota; class Alphaproteobacteria; order Sphingomonadales; family Sphingomonadaceae; genus Sphingorhabdus_B. The sequence goes on from JBOFLS010000046.1 coordinate 9,285, forward strand.
AAGGCTTTCCCGTCACCTTGTGCGATGCCCGTGCAGTCGATCTGGGGCAGCGCGTGGTTGAGGATATGTTCGGCGCAGAAAGCTGGAAGCGGCTCGACACGCCGATTATGGGCGCAGAAGATTTTGCCTATGTCTTGGAAAAAGTCCCCGGTGCGATGTTCTTTCTTGGGGCTAGCCATGAAGGCGACGACTGGCGTTCCTGTTGCGGGCTGCATTCGAACCGGATGGTCCTGGACGACAGCGTGATGGCGCGCGGGGCTGCACTGCATGCCGGGATTGCCGAGCGGTTTTTGGCGGATGGATTTGAACGCTGACGATCGTCGCAGTTGAAGTCTAACCGTAGCCTGAGCCTGTCGAAGAGCGATTGGGAAGGTAGCGCTAGCTTTAAAGGTGCCTTTTGGCAGGCTCAGCACTACGGTTTTATAAGCAAACCAAGCTTGCACTATTTCCCCGCCGCCGCTTCCACCCCGCGCATGACCCGCAATACATTTCCCTGCGCAATCTTGGCCAGATCCTTCTCTGAATATCCACGCCGCACAAGCTCCGCAAAAAGCGCCGGATAAGTAGACACATTTTCCAGCCCTACAGGCAATTCATCAACCCCGCCGAAATCCCCGCCAATACCGATATGATCGATCCCGGCAACCTTGCGGATATGATCGATATGGTCGGCCACTTGCACCAAGGTTGCCTTGGGCTGCGGGTGCGTTGCGATCCAGGCATCGACTGTGGCCTTTTCGCCTGAAGGATTGCCAGTGAATTCCAGCTTGGCACGTCCGGCAACCGCCGCCTTTTCATATTCCCATTGCCGACGTTCCGGAGAGGTAAAGCCAGGGACGAACGTCACCATAATCACACCGCCATTTTGCGGCAAACGTCTCAGGACGCTGTCGGGCACATTGCGTGGATGCGGTGTTATTGCGCGCGCGTTCGAATGGGTAAACAGGACGGGCGCGGTCGATTTGTCGAGGACATCGTGCATCGTCGCTTCCGATACATGGCTGATATCCGCAATCATCCCCAACCGGTTCATTTCCGCCAGTACTTCGAAGCCGAAAGGCGACAGCCCATCATGCCGGGGCGCATCGGTGGCGCTATCGGCCCAATCGGTCGTGAGGCTGTGCGTGATCGTCATATAACGCGCACCGGCATCGTACATCTGACGCAAAACTCCCAAAGACCCGCCAATCGAGTGCCCCCCTTCCATACCGATCAGCGAAGCGATCCGGCCTTTCTTCATCGCTGCTTCGACGCCGGCGGCAGTATCGGCATAAGCAAAGCTTTCGGGATAGCGCCTGATCATCTGATGCACGACGTCGATTTGCTCCAGCGTGCGTGTCACCGCCTCATGCTGCGGCAGCTTCGCATCGACATAGACCGACCAGAACTGCCCACCCAGATAGCCGGCACGCGATGTCGCAATATCGGTATGGGTTTTGGCAAGCGCGTCGGGCGGCAATTTCTTTAAATCGAATTTTGAAAAGTCCCGCCCGAACAGCTCGGCAATCTGGTGCGGGGTATCGTTATGGCCATCGATAATCGGCGTCTTAGCCAATATCGCATTCGCGGTTGCTTCGGGCGTGGCAGCCGATAGCGGCATCGAAAGCAAGGCAATCGCGGCTGCAACAGGTTTCAAAACGTTGCGCATGTCATTCTCCCATGCCGCCAACTTACTACGCCTTGCCCGAACCGCAAGCAGCCTATCGACATTTACATAGTCATCAGGCTAATCGAGCGCCAAACAGACCTCTCCATCAAAGGACAAGATATGCCATCCGGTCTCGCCGCTCTGCTCGACGATATTTCGGTTATCGCCAAAGCCGCCGCCGCCTCGGTCGACGATGTAGCCGCCGCAGCGGGTAAGGCGGGCAGCAAGGCGGCCGGCGTCGTCATCGACGATACCGCAGTCACCCCGCAATATGTGACGGGTTTCACCCCAGATCGCGAGCTACCGATCATCTGGTGGATCGCCAAGGGGTCGCTGTTCAACAAGCTGGTCATCATTCTGCCAGTGGCTCTGCTGCTCAGTCTGTTTCTGCCTTGGGCGATTACGCCACTGTTGATGCTGGGCGGAGCCTATCTGTGTTTCGAAGGTGCCGAAAAAGTCTATGAAAAGCTGGTTCCGCATAAGGAAGAAAGTCTGGCTGAGGAAATCGCCGAGGTAACCAGCGAAGAGCATGAGGCGAATATGGTGAAGGGCGCGGTGCGTACCGATTTCATCCTGTCCGCCGAAATCATGGCGATTGCGCTGAACGAAGTAAAGGGCCTAGCCGAAACCTCGATCTGGCTTGAGGCGGCAACACTCGCTTTTGTCGCGATTGTCATCACCATTGGCGTGTACGGCGTCGTCGGCCTGATCGTTAAGATGGACGACATCGGCCTGCATATGGCCAAACGCGAAAATGGCGGATCGCAAGCTTTCGGACGAGCGCTAGTACGTGGCATGCCCAAGCTGCTGTCCGCGCTTTCGGTGATCGGTACTGCCGCCATGCTGTGGGTAGGCGGCCAGATCATCGTCCACGGCTTCGGCTACCATCCAGCGGAATGGGTCGGATTGCATTCGGGCGCCGCTGCATGGCTGGCGGATGCCGCGATCTCCGGCCTGATCGGATTGGCGATCGGCGCGGTGATCGTGTGGATACATCATCTGTGGGTGGCGAGGAAGGCTAACTAGGGTTCGAGCATTGCCGAAACCTTGCGATGGCCTTTTCAAAGTTCCGCAAAGTTCCGCTGGTCGTACATAGTTTTCAATCAACGCTTGATTTGCGGACGTACCAATTGCCTTATATTCCCATCGCAATCGTGAAATCGCCTAACGCAACGCGTGCGCCACGCACATCAGTCAATATTCAATACCGTAATCGGCTGTCAAGGAACTGTGTAGAACAATACAAGAACAAGTCTGTGCTGTCAAGTCGGTAAGCGCATGTTTGGCTGCGAATTGTGAAGGCGCTGATGACAGGATTGCCGCCATTCGCCGCAAGTTATGTGTTGTGCGAACACGGGCGCATGAATTAGGGGGCGGGCCATATAGTGCGACAGTGGACAGGCATTAGGTCGAAAGGTCACACTAAGTTCTCACCTGAACGCTTTCCGACAAATCGTCCGCGCAACAAAATTTCCTACATGCCTCAGGCCTGAGAGGCCCCTGGTCGGACCAGAAATATTCGATGCCACAACGGGCTGTCAAAGAGCACAGGAACAATACAAGAACATCTTGCGAAT